>NZ_JBSFGK010000079.1:0-37502 GCF_053596495.1 Kitasatospora sp. NPDC001683 | reverse complement strand
CCCCACCCACAGAGTCGGCAGTCGGAAAATCATCCAGCCCCCGGAGCGGCCACCCCCGGAACCGCCCCGGCCACCCACCCTCCCGAGAGCCCCCAACCCTCCCGAGAGCCCCCAACCCCCACCCCAACCCCCACCCCAACCCCCGAGCCGTAGGCTTCAGGAGTTGAAGGGGACACCCGCCGGAGGGTTCCCCACCCCTGGGAGGGTGGATCATGTCGACGGACACACCGGGCTCACAGTCGTCCCTGCACCGGGCGAACCTGGAACGGGTGCTCCGCGCGGTGCGGATGGCCGGCTCGCTCACCCAGGCCGAGATCGCCCGCGGCACCGGCCTCTCCGCGGCCACCGTCTCCAACATCGTGCGGGAACTGAAGGAGAGCGGCACCGTCGTGGTCGCCGACACCTCCTCCGGCGGCCGCCGCGCCCGCAGCGTCTCGCTCAGCGGCGACGCCGGCATCGTGGTCGGCATCGACTTCGGCCACACCCACCTGCGCGTCGCCGTCGGCAACCTCGCGCACCGGGTGCTGGCCGAGGAGAGCGCCCCGATCGACGTGGACGTCTCGGCCGCGCAGGGCTTCGACCGGGCCGAGGCGATGGTCGAGCGGCTGCTGGAGCAGGCCGGGTTCCGCCCGGAGAAGGTGATCGGCGTCGGCCTCGGCGTGCCTGGCCCGATCGACGTGGAGACCGGCGCGCTCGGCTCGACCGCGATCCTGCCCGGCTGGACGGGCATCGCCCCGGGCCGGGAGCTGGCCGAGCGGCTCGGCATGCCGGTGCACGTGGACAACGACGCCAACCTGGGCGCCCTCGGCGAGCTGGTCTGGGGCGCCGGCCGCGGCCTGAGCGACCTCGCGTACATCAAGATCGCCAGCGGCGTCGGCGCCGGCCTGGTGGTCAACGGCCAGATCTACCGCGGCCCGGGCGGCACCGCGGGTGAGATCGGGCACATCACCCTGGACGAGGCCGGCCCGGTCTGCCGCTGCGGCAACCGCGGATGCCTGGAGACCTTCGTCGGCTCCCGCTACCTGCTCTCGCTGCTCACCTCCACCCTCGGCCCGGACCTCTCGCTGCCCCGGGTGGTCGAGCTGGCCCACCAGGGCGACCTCGGCTGCCGCCGGGTGATCGCCGACGCCGGCCGCCAGATCGGTACGGGCGTGGCGACCCTGTGCAACCTGCTCAACCCGCGCCGGGTGATCCTCGGCGGCGACCTCGCCGAGGCCGGTGAGCTGGTGCTCGCCCCCATCCGCGACTCGGTCGCCCGCTACGCCATCCCCAGCGCCGCCCGTCAGCTCTCGGTCGTCCCCGGCACCCTCGGCGGCCGCGCCGAGGTGCTCGGCGCGCTGGCCCTGGTGATGAGCGAGATGGGCGAGTCCGGCGCCCTCGGCCGCCACTGACCTCCCCCGCGACCACCCCAGCGCCGGACTCGGCCACCCCTTGACGAGGAACACTCGTTCGTCACCGCGGATTGACCACCACCCCCCGACCGACCTCCCGGAATGGCGGTAACCAACCTGTGGCACCGGGCGCGCCGCTCGGTGTCCGGCAAGCGGACATTAGACTCGACCGGTCGGTACCGGCCGCGACCACCGGCCTGCCGCCGGACCGGGCAGCGACGCCCGTCGGACCGTCCGTGGTCCGCGAACACTGAACGAGGAGGAACGGGTGGCCCTGCTGACCCGCATTCGGGGACCGCGCGATCTCGACCGGCTCACGCCCGGACAGCTGGCCGCACTGGCCCAGGAGATCCGGACCTTCCTGGTGACCGAGGTCTCCAAGACGGGCGGCCACCTCGGCCCCAACCTCGGCGTGGTGGAGCTCACCATCGCGCTGCACCGGGTGTTCGACTCCCCGCGCGACCGCATCCTCTTCGACACCGGCCACCAGAGCTACGTCCACAAGCTGCTCACCGGCCGCCAGGACTTCTCCCGGCTGAAGATGAGCGGCGGCCTGTCCGGCTACCCGTCCCGCGCCGAGTCCGAGCACGACGTGATCGAGAACTCGCACGCCTCCACGGTCCTCTCGTACGCCGACGGCCTGGCCAAGGCCAACAAGATCCAGGGCAAGGCGGACCCGGTCGTCGCCGTCATCGGCGACGGCGCGCTCACCGGCGGCATGGCCTGGGAGGCGCTCAACAACATCGCCGACGCCAAGGACCTCCCGGTCGTCATCGTCGTCAACGACAACGAGCGCTCCTACTCGCCGACCATCGGCGGCCTGGCCAACCACCTCGCCACGCTGCGCACCACCCAGGGCTACGAGCGCTTCCTCTCCTGGGGCAAGGAGGCCCTGCAGCGCACCCCGGTGGTCGGCCAGCAGCTGTTCGAGACGCTGCACGGCGCCAAGAAGGGCCTCAAGGACTTCATCGCCCCGCAGGGCATGTTCGAGGACCTCGGCCTCAAGTACATCGGCCCGATCGACGGCCACGACCTGACCGCGCTGGAGTCCGCGCTGACCAAGGCGCGCGGCTTCGGCGGCCCGGTGATCGTGCACTGCCTCACCGAGAAGGGCCGCGGCTACCACGCCGCCGAGAACAACGACGAGGACCGCTTCCACGCCGTCGGCGTGATCCACCCGGACACCGGCCTGCCGGTCAAGAACTCGGGCAAGGACTGGACCTCGGTCTTCGGCGAGGAGATGGTCGCGCTCGGCCACGAGCGCGAGGACATCGTCGCGATCACCGCCGCGATGCTCCACCCGGTCGGCCTCGCCCCCTTCGCCAAGGCGTTCCCGGACCGCATCTTCGACGTCGGCATCGCCGAGCAGCACGCCGTCACCAGCGCCGCCGGCCTGGCCACCAACGGGCTGCACCCGGTGTTCGCGGTGTACGCGACCTTCCTGAACCGGGCCTTCGACCAGGTCCTGATGGACGTCGCGCTGCACAAGCTGGGCGTCACCTTCGTGCTCGACCGGGCCGGGGTCACCGGCACGGACGGCGCCTCGCACAACGGCATGTGGGACATGTCGATCCTCCAGGTCATCCCGAGCCTGCGGCTGGCCGCCCCGCGCGACGCCGACCAGGTCCGCGCCCAGCTGCGCGAGGCCGTCCTGGTCAAGGACGCCCCGACGGTGGTCCGCTACTCCAAGGGCACGGTCGGCCCGGCCGTCCCCGCGGTCGGCCGGATCGGCGGCATGGACGTGCTGCGCGCCGCCGAGGAGCCCTCCGGCGCCCACCGCGCCGACGTGCTGATCGTCTCGGTCGGCGCGATGGCCCCGGTCAGCCTGGAGGTCGCCGACCTGCTGGCCGCCCAGGGGATCACCGCCACCGTGGTGGACCCGCGCTGGGTCAAGCCGGTGGACCCGGCCCTGCCGGGCCTGGCCGCCGAGCACCGGGTGGTCGTCACGATCGAGGACAACGGCCGGGTGGGCGGCGTCGGCGCGACCGTCGCCCAGGCGCTGCGGGACGCGGACGTGGACCTGCCGGTGCGCGACTTCGGCATCCCGCAGGAGTTCCTGGACCACGCCAGCCGGAACGAGATCATGGCCGAGATCGGCCTGAACGCCCCCGACATCGCCCAGCGGGTGACCGCCCTGGTCGCCAAGCTGGACGCGGCGCCGGTCGAGGCCTGAGACGGCGCTCGGCGGAACGGGCCGGGAGTCGGTCGCTCCCGAGCCCCTGCTCCCTGAGCCCCCTGCTCCTAGCCCGTTCCGCCGACGACCGATTGTCGTAACCCTGTAACAGTTCGTCATGAAACAAGCTGACAATCGCACTGAATAGCGGGACCGGCGCCATCCGCGCCGATCCCGCCCGGTAGGTTGTCAATCGTGCCGACCCCCACCCGCCTCCGCCTCGCCGGACTGGCCGAGCGCCTGCCCGAGCGCGCCCGTACCCACCTTCGTCAGGGGTACTGGACCAGGCTGGTGCCGGTGCTCGCGCTGGTCGCGCTGGTCACCCACGTCCCGTCGTTCGCCCGGCCCGTCTGGAGCCCGGACGAGGGCTTCCTGGCCACCCAGGCCCGGATGCTCGCGGACGGCGGGGTGCTCTACGACACCGTCGTGGACCGCAAGCCGCCACTGCTCCCCTGGCTCTACCAGGCCTGCTTCGCGGTCTTCGGCTCCGCCTCGCTCTGGCCGCTGCGCACCCTCGCGGTGGTGGCCCACCTGGTCACCGCGATCCTGCTGGCCTCGATCGCCCGCGGCCGCTGGGGCAACCGGGCCGGGGCCGGCGCCGGACTGCTCTACCTGCTGGTCTCCATCGGGCTCTCCCCGGAGGACACCCAGGCGGCGACCTTCGAGGTCTTCATGCTGCCCGCGATGGTGGCCGCGTTCCGCTACGCCGAGCGCCGCCGCTGGCTGGCCGCGGGCATCGCGGTCGCGCTCTGCTCGCTGACCAAGCAGACCGGCGGAGCGGTCCTGCTGCCGGTGCTCTGGATGCTCCTGCAGGACGCCCGCCGACGAGGGGTGCGCTGGCCGCCCGCGCTGTTCAAGATCGGGTTCGGCTTCGCGGTGCCGATAGCCCTGGTCGCGGTCATCCTGACCAAGCCCAAGGGCTTCCTCTTCTGGGTGGTCACCGGCAGCGGCGACTACGCCTCCTTCGGCGGCGCCTGGCTGCAGATGCTCGGCCGGGCCTTCGGCAACCTGGGCATCCTGGCCGCGGCGGGCCTCGGCTTCCTGTACCCGGTCGGCCGCCGGCTCTGGCTCGAGTACCGCCAGCGCCCGCTGCCGGTGGCCGGCGCGGAGCACGGCTCGACCACGGACCTCTGGGTCTGGCTGCTCTCCTCGGTCGTCGCGGTCAGCGTGGGCTTCCACTTCTTCGGTCACTACTACCTGCAGCTGATGCCCCCGCTGGTGCTGCTGGGCACCGGGGCGGTCGCCACCTCGGCGATCCGCTGGAAGCCCGTCCTGGTGTACACCACGGTCGCCGCCACCGTGTTCTGGGGCCTGGCCCTGGGCTGGCCGGGGGAGCAGATGAGCCGCAACACCGAGGTCGCCACCGCGGTCGCCGCCCAGACCACCCCCAAGGACACCGTGCTGGTCTGGGGCATGCACCCCGAGCTGTACTGGCTGGCCGACCGCAAGCCCGCCAGCCGCTACCTGACCGCCGGCTTCCTCACCAACTACAGCGGCGGCAAGGACGGCAGCCCCAACGTGGGCGAGCAGTTCAGCGTCAACAACGCCTGGCAGACCTTCGACAAGGAGCTCGCCAACGGCCTGCCCGAGGTCTTCGTGGACGACTCCGGCATCGCCCCGTACCAGCCGGTGCTGGTCCCCCGGATCGAGAACCTGCTGGACACCCACTACGAGATGATCGGCGTCATCGGCGACACCGTCGTCTACCGCCTCAAGCACTGAGGCCCGGAAAGCCCCAACGCACGAAGGAGCCCCCGGCGACCAGCCGGGGGCTCCTCGGGTTCGGCTACGCCTTACGCGGGCACCGAGGCCACGCCGGGGGCGAGGAACTTCTTGCCGTTCACCCGCTCCGAGATGCCCTCACGGTCCAGGTACGGGGTGATCCCGCCCAGGTGGAAGGGCCAGCCGGCGCCGGTGATCATGCAGAGGTCGATGTCCTGCGCCTCGGCGACGACACCCTCGTCCAGCATCAGGCCGATCTCCTGCGCCACGGCCTCGAGGGCGCGGCTCAGCACCTGCTCCTCGGTGAGCACCGTGTCGCCGAAGGTCAGCAGCTCCAGCACCTCGGGGTCGAGGACCTGCTTGCCGTCCACCCAGGTGTAGAAGCCGCGCTTGCCGGCCCTGACCACCTTGCCGAGGTTCTCGGAGACGGTGAACCGCTCCGGGAAGGCGCCGTGCAGGGTCTCCGAGACGTGCAGGGCGATGGCCGGGCCGACCAGCTCCAGCAGCATGATCGGGGACATCGGCAGGCCGAGCGGCTCGACGGCCTTCTCGACGCTGGCGATCGGGGTGCCCTCGTCGATGATGTTCTGGATCTCGCCCATGAAGCGGGTCAGGATCCGGTTCACCACGAACGCCGGGGCGTCCTTGCAGAGCACCGAGGTCTTCTTCAGCTTCTTCGACACGGCGAAGGCGGTGGCCAGCGACGCGTCGTCGGTCTGCTCGCCGCGGACGATCTCCAGCAGCGGCAGGATCGCGACCGGGTTGAAGAAGTGGAAGCCGACGACCCGCTCCGGGTGCTTCAGCTTCGAGGCCATCTCGGTGACCGACAGCGAGGAGGTGTTGGTCGCCAGCACGCAGGTCGGCGAGACCACGTTCTCCAGGTCCGCGAAGACGGTCTGCTTGACGCCCATCTCCTCGAACACGGCCTCGATGACGAAGTCCGCGTCGCCGAAGGCGGCGGCCTTGTCCAGCGAGCCGGTGACCAGGCCCTTGAGGCGGTTGGCCTTGTCCTGGCCGATCCGGCCCTTGCCGAGCAGCTTGTCGATCTCGGCGTGGACGTAGCCGACGCCCTTGTCGACGCGCTCCTGGTCGATGTCGGTGAGGACCACCGGCACCTCCAGACGGCGGGCGAACAGCAGCGCCAGCTGCGAGGCCATCAGACCGGCGCCGACGACGCCGACCTTGGAGACCGGGCGGGCCAGCGACTTGTCCGGCGCGCCGACCGGGCGCTTGGCCCGGCGCTGCACCAGGTTGAAGGCGTAGATGCCGCTGCGCAGCTCGCCGCTCATGATGAGGTCGGCCAGGGCCGCGTCCTCGGCGTCGAAGCCGGCCTGCAGGCTGGCCTTGTCGGCGAGGTCGGCGTCCTTGACGGCGGCGATGATGTCCAGCGCCTTGTAGGCGGCCGGGGCGGCGCCGTGCACCTTGCCGTCGGCGACCATGCGGCCCCACAGGACGGCGTCGTCCCAGGCCTTGCCGCGGTCGATCGCCTCGCGCTCGACGACCAGGTCGCCCTTGACGACCTTGGCGGCCCACAGCAGCGACTGCTCCAGGAAGTCGGCCGGCTCGAAGATCGCGTCGGCGATCCCCAGCTCGAACACGTCCTTGCCCTTGAGCTGCTTGTTCTGGTTCATCGAGTTCTCGATGATGACCTTGACGGCCTTACCGGCGCCGATCAGGTTCGGCAGGATGGTGCAGCCGCCCCAGCCGGGGACGAGGCCGAGGAAGACCTCGGGCAGCGAGAAGGCCGGAACGCCCGCGGACACCGTGCGGTAGTCGCAGTGCAGGCCGACCTCGACGCCGCCGCCCATGGCCGCGCCGTTGTAGAAGGCGAAGGTCGGGACGGGCAGCGCGGCGATCCGCTTGAAGACCTCGTGGCCGCCCTTGCCGATGGCCAGCGCGTCCGCGTGCTGCTGGAGCAGCTCGACGCCCTTGAGGTCGGCGCCGACCGCGAAGATGAACGGCTTGCCGGTGATCGCGGCACCGACGATCTTGCCCTCGGCGGCCTCGGCCTCGACCTGGTCCAGCGCCTCGGACAGCTTCAGCAGCGAGCCCGGGCCGAAGGTGGTCGGCTTGGTGTGGTCGAAGCCGTTGTCCAGGGTGATCAGGGCCAGCTTGCCGGCCTGCAGCGGCAGGTCCAGGTGGCGGACGTGCGCGGTCGTGACGACCTCGCCCGGGAACAGCTCGGCGCCGCGCTGGAGCAGCTCAGTGGTGTTGCTCATGGTCACTTACCACCCTCGAGCTCGGACGACTTTTCCGCTCCGCTCCAATGCGGGTTCTCCCAGATGATGGTGCCGCCCATGCCGAAGCCGATGCACATCGTGGTGAGGCCGTAGCGGACGTCCGGGCGCTGCTCGAAGCGGCGGGCCAGCTGGTTCATCAGGCGCACGCCCGAGGAGGCCAGCGGGTGGCCGAAGGCGATCGCACCGCCGTACGGGTTGACCCGCTCGTCGTCGTCCGCGATGCCGTAGTGGTCCAGGAAGGACAGCACCTGGACGGCGAAGGCCTCGTTGACCTCGAAGGCCTGGATGTCGTCGATGGTCAGACCGGCCTTGGCCAGCGCCTTCTCGGTGGCCGGCACCGGGCCGATGCCCATGACCTCGGGCTCGACGCCAGCGAAGGCGTAGGAGACCAGGCGCATCTTGACCGGGAGGCCGAGCTCCTCGGCGACGTCCTCGGCGGCCAGCAGCGAGGCGGTGGCACCGTCGTTCAGACCGGCCGAGTTGCCCGCGGTGATGTTGCCGTGCGGGCGGAACGGGGTCTTCAGGTTGGCCAGCGACTCCATCGTGGTGCCCGGGCGCATCGGCTCGTCCACGGTGGCCAGGCCCCAGCCGGTCTCGCCGACCTCGGGGTTGGTGTTGCGGATCGAGATCGGCACCAGGTCGGGCTGGATGTCGCCGTTGGCGTACGCCTTGGCGGCCTTCTCCTGGGAGCGCACGGCGTAGGCGTCGCAGCGCTCCTTGGTCAGGTGCGGGAACCGGTCGTGCAGGTTCTCCGCGGTCATGCCCATGAACAGGGCGGACTCGTCGACCAGCTTCTCGGAGACGAAGCGCGGGTTCGGGTCCACGCCCTCGCCCATCGGGTGGCGGCCCATGTGCTCGACGCCGCCGGCCACGACCACGTCGTACGCGCCGAAGGCGATGCCGCCGGCGGTGGTGGTCACGGCGGTCAGGGCGCCGGCGCACATGCGGTCGATCGCGTAACCGGGGACGGACTTCGGCAGGCCGGACAGCAGGGCGGCGGTGCGCCCGATGGTCAGACCCTGGTCGCCGATCTGCGTGGTGGCCGCGATGGCGACCTCGTCGATGCGCTCGACGGGCAGGTTCGGGTTACGGCGCACGAGCTCCCGGATGCACTTGACGACGAGGTCGTCGGCGCGCGTCTCGTGGTAGATGCCCTTCGGGCCGGCCTTGCCGAACGGGGTGCGGACGCCATCGACGAAGACGACGTCCCTCGCGGTACGAGGCACGGGGGCTCTCCTCCCAGGGACCAACATTTCGAGGTGGGCAGGCGGCCGCCGGCGAAATGCCCGAGCGGCGCCGCATCACGGCCATGCTACCGGTCGGTAACCAACCTGCCCAGGCCCCTCGGAGGGTTCTGACCATGTGTCCCGCGACACGTCCGGCGGCACGTCCGACCAGGAAGCCTTCCCGGAGACGCCGAAGGGGATGCCGTCCGTGCGGACGACATCCCCTTATGCGGAACCCGGTCGGATCAGCCCTGGGCCGTGGTGGCGGCGGAGGCGAAGGCGGCGGCGACCACCGGTGCCACCAGGTCGACCTGCCACTGCCGGGCGCCGAGCCGGCGCAGCGCGGCGGCCACGCCCTCGGCGCTCAGCTCGGCTGGCGGCTCCCAGGAGACCCGGCGCACCAGGTCCGGGGTGATCAGGTTCTCGGCCGGCAGGTGGTGGCGCTCGGCCAGCTCGCTGATCGCGGCGCGGGCGCCGGACAGCCGGGCGGCGGCCACCGGGTCCTTCTCCGCCCAGGCCCGCGGCGGCGGCGGTCCGTCGTGCGGCGCGGCGGCCGGCGGCAGCTGGTTCTCCGGAACCTCCCGGCCGCGCTGCACGGCAGCCAGCCACTGGTCCAGCTGGCGCCGGTGCAGCCGCGGGCCGAAGCCCTGCACGGCCTGCAGCGCGGCGACGTTCAGCGGCATGGCCAGCGCGGCGTTGACGATCGCGGCGTCCGAGAGCACCCGGCCGGGGGAGACGTCGCGCTCCTGGGCCATCCGGTCGCGGGTCAGCCACAGCTCGCGCACCACGGCCAGCTGGCGGCGCCGGCGGACCTTGTGCAGCTGCGAGGTGCGCCGCCACGGGTCGGTGCGCGGGGCCGGGCGGGGCGCGGCGGCGATCGAGGCGAACTCCTCCAGGGCCCAGTCGAGCTTGCCCTGGGCGTCCAGCTCCTGTTCGAGTGCGTCACGCAGCTCGACCAGCACCTCGACGTCCAGAGCCGCGTAGCGCAGCCAGGGCTCGGGCAGCGGGCGGGTGGACCAGTCCACCGCCGAGTGCTCCTTGGCCAGGCTCAGCCCGAGCACGTTCTCGGTCATCGGCCCGAGGCCCACCCGGGCGAAGCCGGCGATCCGCCCGGCCAGCTCGGTGTCGAACAGGCGCGTCGGTCTCATGCCCACCTCGGCCAGGCAGGGCAGGTCCTGGGTGGCGGCGTGCACCACCCATTCGGCGTCCGCGATGGCGGAACCCAGCCCGCTGAGGTCGGGGCAGGCGATCGGATCGATCAGGGCGGAGCCGGCGCCGGATCGGCGCAGCTGAATGAGGTACGCCCGCTGCCCGTAGCGGTAGCCGGAGGCGCGCTCGGCATCGACGGCGACCGGTCCGCTGCCCGTGGCGAAGGCGGCGATCGTGGCGGCCAGCGCCTGCTCGTCCGCCACGACGGGCGGGATCCCCTCCTTCGGTTCGAGGAGCGGGACCGGGGCTGCTTCTTCTGGGATGGCTGCTACGGCGTCGGTCACCCACCAAGGGTACGACGGTCCCCGGAACTGGGAGTGTTGTCGGACTGGTCAGACTGCCATTCGGCTCGACCCTTCTCCCTTTCGGCACCGGAGCGCCCCTTCGGCTCGGGGCGGGTGATTCGCCCACTCGCCGCCGGGGCGCTGTGGCTCTCTCGGACGCCGTAAGACGCCGGGCACGCACGGGCGGCGGTCCAGGAGGAACGTTCCTCCTGGACCGCCGTGGTTCCAACGAGAGGGGGCGGCCCCGGTTGGCTCAGTGGATGATGCCGGTGCGCAGCGCGACCGCGACCATCCCGGCGCGGTCGCCGGTGCCGAGCTTGCGGGCGATCCGGGCGAGGTGGCTCTTCACGGTGAGCGCCGACAGGCCCATCGCCACGCCGATCGCCTTGTTCGACTGGCCCTCGGCGACCAGCCGCAGCACCTCGACCTCACGGCCGGACAACTCGCGGTAGGCGGCCTGCTGCGGGCCCGGCGCACCGGGAGCCCCGGGCGCGCCCGGAGCGCCGGCGGCACCCGGCATGCCCGGCATCCCGGGGCGCCGCATCCGGCCGGCCAGCCCGGCGGCACCGAGCGGCAGGCCCGGGCGGCCCGGCATCGCGACGTTGGTGCGGGTGCCGGTGACCACGTAGCCCTTGACGCCGCCGGCCAGCGCGCTGCGGACCGCGCCGATGTCATCGGCGGCCGACAGGGCCAGGCCGTTGGGCCAGCCCGCGGCGCGGGTCTCGGCGAGGATGGTCAGCCCGGAGCCGTCCGGCAGGTGCACGTCGGCGACGCAGATGTCGCGCGGGGTGGAGACCCGGGGACGGGCCTCGGCGATCGAGGACACCTCGATCACGTCGCGGACGCCGAGCGCCCACAGGTGACGGGTGACGGTGTTTCGGACGCGGGGATCAGCGATGACCACCATGGCGGTGGGCTTGGTCGGGCGGTAGGCGACCACGTTTGCGGGGTGCTCAAGAAGGACCGACACCAGGCCTCCTGCGGGGAGTGGCGGACGGAACCCCGAGGGGGCGGTCGGAGTGTTCCGCGTTCGGAAAGGGTCACAGTCTGCTTCGGCAGCAACCGTGCCCGGCTTTAGCGAAAGATCACGATCTAGTGAGTAACAATACGGACAAATCGCGCATATGAGTGATGACACATGCCCCGAAATCGCACAAAATCGATCAGATTCGACGCAGATCGGTCGACTTTGACAGGTTTATTGACGTAGAGCGGGATCGAAGTCACACTCCGTCAGCCCTGGGGGTGGCATCGGGGCAGGAGGTGCCGTCCGGCCCGGACGCCACCCGTCAGTGCGACCGCGGGCGTCGCCGGGCGGGCATCGGGACCACCCCACCGAGTGACGTGACCTCGGCCGGGGGCTGCGGGGACGGGGTGGCCGGCGGAAGCCCGGCGCTGATGCAGAGCAGGTCCCCCCAGGCCGCCAGGTGCCGCTCGAACCGCCGGTCGGCCGGCGTCCAGGAGGCCCGGATCTCGATCTCGGTCGAGGAGGGGCGGTCCGCCAGGCCGCCGAAGTACTGCGACGCGCAGCGGGTCACCGTGCCGGACGGCTCCGCGTAGCCGGCGCCGTGCGCCTGCAGCGCGTCCAGCAGCCAGGCCCAGCCGACCTCGGAGAGCATCGGGTCGCCGGCCATCTCCGGCTCCAGCTCGGCCCGGGTCATGGTGACCACCCGGAACTCCCCGTTCCAGGCCTCCTGCCCGGCCGGGTCGTACAGCAGCACCAGCCGGCCGTCGGCCAGCTCCTCGCCGTCCACCTCCACCTCGGCGGTCAGCGCGAACGCGTACGGGGCGAGCCGGCGCGGGGCCGGCGCGGGGGAGAGCTGGAGCTCCGGCCGCAGCCGCGCCCCCTCGAGGGCCTCCACGGCGGCCCGGAACTCGCTCGGCGCCCCCTCGCGACCCGTTCCGCCACCTGTTCCGCCACCCTGCGCGGGGTGCCCGCCGACCGCTGCCATGACCCGAAGACTAGGTCGAAAACCCGGGTTATCGCCGCAACTTCCGTCCGAGCGGCGTGCCGGAACGGCAAACCCGGGCAGATCTTGGAGGAACCGACGAGACCGCCCGAGGAGGCGGGCCCCGGGCGCATGCGAAGATTTGACCCGTGAGCGAGACTACGGCAGACCCGACGGCGGCCACCCCCGACGGCCGATCCACCCCCGCGCGCCGCGGCGCCGCGCACGACTCCGCGTTCCTGCGCGCCTGCCGGCACGAGCCGGTGCCCCACACCCCGGTGTGGTTCATGCGCCAGGCGGGCCGTTCGCTGCCCGAGTACCTGAAGGTCCGCGAGGACATCCCCATGCTGGAGTCCTGCATGCGGCCCGAGCTGGTCAAGGAGATCACCCTGCAGCCGGTGCGCCGGCACAAGGTGGACGCGGCGATCTTCTTCAGCGACATCGTGGTGCCGCTCAAGGCCGTCGGCATCGACGTGGACATCAAGCCCGGCATCGGCCCGGTCATCGCCGATCCGATCCGCACCTTTGAGGACCTCAAGCGGCTGCGCCCGCTGGAGCCCGACGACGTCCCGTACGTCACCGAGGCCGTCGGCCTGCTGGTGGACGAGCTCGGCGAGACCCCGCTGATCGGCTTCGCCGGTGCGCCGTACACGCTGGCCAGCTACCTGGTCGAGGGCGGGCCCTCCAAGAACCACGAGAACACCAAGGCCATGATGTACGGGCAGCCCGAGCTGTGGGCCGCCCTGGTGGACCGGCTCGCGGACATCACCTCCGCCTTCCTGAAGGTGCAGATCGAGGCGGGCGCCTCCGCGGTCCAGCTGTTCGACTCCTGGGTCGGTTCGCTCGCGCCCGACGACTACCGCCGCTCGGTCATGCCGGCCAGCGCCAAGGTCTTCGACGCGGTCGCCTCCTACGGGGTGCCCCGGATCCACTTCGGCGTCGGCACCGGCGAGCTGCTCGGACTGATGGGCCAGGCCGGCGCGGACATCGTCGGCGTCGACTGGCGGGTGCCGCTGAACGTCGCCGCCGAGCGAGTCGGCCCCGGCAAGGGCCTGCAGGGCAACCTCGACCCGGCGGTGCTGTTCGCCCCCACCAAGGTCGTGGAGACCAAGGCCCGCGAGGTGCTGCACGCCGCCCAGGCGCTCGGCACCAGCGGCCACATCTTCAACCTCGGGCACGGCGTGATGCCGTCCATGGACCCGGACGCGCTCAGCCGCCTGGTCGCCTTCGTGCACGAGGCCAGCGCGCGCTGACGCCCTGCGGTGGCGGGCCCCGGGACCGCGGGGGCCCGCCACCGTCGCGTCGGTCGGTCCTCCTCGGCTTCGTCGGGTACGCGGGGCGTGCTGGAGCGGCCGGTGCCGTTCCCGGTCCTGGTCGATCTCTCGCGTGCAGCGGATTGAGGGTTCGGCGTAAAGACCTGCGAGACTGCGAAGCATGTCGGATGCACAGGTCGTCGTCGTCGGTGGTGGGATCGCGGGGCTCGCTGCGGCTGCCTTCCTGAGCGGGGCGGCCGGGGGGCCGGCGCGGGCGCGGGTGACGGTGCTGGAGGCATCCGGGCGGGTCGGCGGGAAGCTGTGGGGCGGGGAGGTCGGCGGGGTCCGGGTGGACCTCGGGGCCGAGTCGGTGCTGGCGCGGCGGCCGGAGGCGGTGGAGCTGGCGCGGGCGGTCGGGCTGGGGGAGGAGCTGGAGCCGCCGACCACCGCGAAGGCGGCGATCTGGACCCGCGGCGCGCTGCGGCCACTGCCGGGCGGGCAGGTGATGGGCGTCCCCGGTGACCTGGAGGCGCTGGCCGCCTCCGGGGTGCTCACCGCAGAGGGGCTGGAGCGGGCCCGCAGCGAGCGGGCCACCGAGGTCGGGGCGGACGTCGCGATCGGCCGCTACGTCGCCGACCGGCTGGGCCGGGAGGTGGTGGACCGGCTGGTCGAGCCGCTGCTGGGCGGCGTCTACGCCGGGCGCGCCGACGAGATCTCGCTGCGCGCCGCCGTGCCGCAGCTGCTGCCGATCGCCCGGGGCGGCGGCTCGCTGGTCGAGGGGGTGCACGAGCTGGCCTCCCGGCCGCAGGTGGTCGGCACCCCGGTGTTCCAGGGGCTGCGCGGCGGCCTCGGCACCCTGCCGGAGGCGGTCGCCGCGGCCTGTGTCAAGGCGGGCGTGGACCTGCGCACCGGCACCCCGGTGGAGGAGCTGCGCCGCACCCCCGAGGGCTGGCGGTTGGTGGCCGGCGGTGAGGTGCTGACCGCGGACGCCGTGGTGCTGGCCGTCCCGGCGCCGGCCGCGGCCCGGCTGCTGCGCGCGGACGCCCCGGCGGCGGCCGTCGAGCTGGACACCGTCGAGTACGCCGGCATGGCGCTGGTGACCCTGGCGTTCCGCCGCGCCGACCTGACCGAGCCGCCCACCGGCAGCGGCTTCCTGGTGCCGCCGGTGGACGGCCGCCGGATCAAGGCCTCGACCTTCTCCTCCAACAAGTGGGGCTGGCTGGAGCGCTCCGCCCCGGACGCGTTCCTGCTGCGCACCTCGCTCGGCCGCCACCGCGAGGACGAGGTGCTGGAGCTGTCGGACGAGGAGCTGGTGGCCCGCTCGCTGGCGGACCTGGAGGAGGCGATCGGCCTGACCGCCCGGCCGTACGACACCTTCGTGTCGCGCTTCACGGCCGGCCTGCCGCAGTACCCGGTGGGCCACCTGGACCGGGTGGCCCGGGTGCGGGCGGCGGTGGGGGCGGTGGGGGCCCTGGCGCTGTGCGGCGCCGCGTACGACGGGGTGGGGATTCCGGCCTGCATCGGTTCGGCGGCCGCCGCCGCGGCGGCCATCGACGAACTGTTGACCCCGGCGACCGGGGAAGGTTCCACGGAGAGGACAATGGGCGCATGACTGAGAGCGTTGAGCGGGAGCCGGAGCAGCAGCCCGAGAAGAAGAAGGCGCGCGACCTGAACCAGGTCATCCGCTACACCATGTGGTCGGTGTTCAAGCTCAAGGGCATCCTGCCCGAGGACCGCACCGCCCTCGCCGCCGAGGTGGACGAGCTGTTCGCCCAGCTCGCCGCCAAGGACGTGACGGTGCGCGGCACCTACGACGTGTCCGGGCTGCGCGCGGACGCCGACATCCTGATCTGGTGGCACGCCGAGGACTCGGACGACCTGCAGGAGGCGTACAACCGCTTCCGCCGCACCGGCCTGGGCCGCCAGCTGGAGCCGGTCTGGTCGAACATGGCCCTGCACCGCCCGGCCGAGTTCAACAAGTCGCACATCCCGGCGTTCCTGGCCGACGAGCGCGCGCGTGACTACGTCTGCGTGTACCCGTTCGTCCGCTCGTACGACTGGTACCTGCTGCCGGACGAGGACCGGCGCGCGATGCTCGCCGAGCACGGCATGCAGGCGCGCGGCTACCCGGACGTGCGGGCCAACACGGTGGCCTCGTTCGCGCTCGGCGACTACGAGTGGCTGCTCGCCTTCGAGGCGGACGAGCTGCACCGGATCGTCGACCTGATGCGCGACCTGCGCGCCTCCCGGGCCCGGATGCACGTCCGCGAGGAGGTGCCGTTCTTCACCGGCCGCCGCAAGCCGGTGAGCGAGCTGCTGAACGGCCTGGTCTGACCCGCACCGCAACGGAGGCCGGTTCCCCCTGCTGCTGAGGGGGAGCCGGCCTCCGGTGGTTCCGGGGAGCTCAGGTCCGGTGCGGGCGGAGGGCGGCGCGCAGGCGGGCGTCGGGGAGGACGGCGGGGCCGTTCATGGCGACGGCGGTGAGCAGTTCGCGTTCCTCGTCGTCGGCGAGGCCGCGCTGGCGGGCCGGGCGGACCTCGCGCAGCACCTCCTGGCCGACCGGGGAGGCCCACCGGGTGTACGGGTAGACGTCGACCCGGGCCATCAGCAGGGTGCCCGTGGTGAGCACCAGCGGCAGCGAGAACCAGGCGAGCGGGGCGATGGTGTCACCGCCGGTGAAGCCGCTGAGGGACAGCGAGGCGGCGAGCAGCACCAGGGTCAGCAGCATCGCGTGCCGGACCTGGCGGACCACCACCACGGTGTTGCGCTGGATCAGGGCCGGGGTGGCCAGGCCGGCCAGCGCCAGCCGGGCGCCGATCTCCAGCACGGTGGGGTGTTCGGCCATCGCCCGGCGCAGTTCGTCCGTACGGCACTGGCCGTCGGGGCCGACGGTGGAGACCACCGCACGTTCCAGGCGGCTGCGGCCCTTGGGGTCGACCACGGTGGTCCAGCCGGTGTGCGCGAGGTGCAGACGGCCGCGGCCGGCCATCAGGACGAGGGCGAGCTCCACCACCCGGTCCGGGCCGCCGGCCAGGTAGGCCGTCTCGTAGAGCCCGATGCCGACGGCCTCCGGCGGGCGCGACCGTTCCTGGTCGGCGAGGGCGTCGGCGGTGGCGGTCATCCGCACCAGCCGGAGGCAGGAGAGCACCGCCGCGACACAGGCCGGTATCAGGAACAGCAACCACATGGGCTTGTTGTATGCCTGGGGCCGTCGTGCGCGGAACGGCTTCCCGGACCGCGATACCGAACTGTGACGTCGGCCGCGCGGCCTCCCGGAGCTCAGGAGCCGCAGCCGCCGCCGCAGCTGGAACCGCAACTGGACCCGCAGCTGGACGACGACGAGCCGCAGCTGGAGTGCGAGGACCCGCAGCTGGAGTGGTGCGAGGAGCCGCAGCTCGACGAGGACGAGCCGCAGCTCGACGTGGAGGAGCCTGAGCCGGAGGAGCCGGAGGAGCCGCACCAGCTGGCGGAGCCGCCGCAGGACGAGGACGACGAGGACGGGGAGGAGGCCAAGGAGGACGACGAGGTGCTCGCGGTGGCCTGCCGAATCGCCTCCTCCTGGGCCGCGGCCGCCAGCATCGCCTCCTCCAACTCCTGGTTCTCCAGCCCGGCGACGGCCAGTCCGCCGAGCGCGAGCGCGCCCAGCATGGCGCCGCCCGCGAGCCGGGGCGAGATGCCGGAGCTCGGCGTCCACGGGGTGCCGCCCTGCATCAGGGTGAGCTGGCGCTGCCCGGCGGGGGTGATCCGGCCCTTGGCCGGGGAGGTGGCGCCCAGGGTGACGGCGCCGAGGAGCAGCAGGAAGCCCGGGACCAACAGGGCGGGACGCTCGTGGTGGGCCTGGTGGTCGTCGAGCAGCAGGGCGAGCACGGCGAAGACCACGAGGTCGAGCATCGCGATCCAGAGCAGCCGGCGGGCGGTGCGGGCCCGCTGCATCCGCTCGGGGCGGCGCATCAGGCCGCGGTCGGCGAGCCGGTCGCCGATCTCCTGGACGGCCGCCGAGCGCATCACCATGCGGCGCAGCGGGCCGAGTTCCCGGCTGCCGGTCGGGCCGACGGCGTCGTGGACCGCCTGGTCGACGGTGTCGTACGGCTTGGCGCCGGTGAGGGTGACCAGGCCGGAACGGCTGATCACGACCTGCTCGCCGAGGTGCATCCGGACCAGCGCGGTGTCGACGACTCGGCCGGGACCGCCGGCCAGGAAGGCGGTGTCCAGCAGCGGCAGTCCGCGGCCGGGCAGGCCCTGCGGGTACGGGACGTGCCGGACCCGCTGGTGGGTCTGGGCGGCGTACAGCGCGGCGGCGACCAGCAGGACGGCCGGGATCAGGAAGTAGCCGTTGTGCCACATGGGCGGTTCCCCCGAGGTGTGAATGGGTCAGCGGCCGCGCAGGGCCCGGCGCAGGCGGGTGAGCGGGCCGGGTGGGGCCTGCTCAGCCGCCGGCGCCGGGTGGAGCCACTGCTCCAGGGCGCGGCGGTGGTCGGCGGCGAGCGGGCCGCCGTCGGTGAGCACCCACGCGGCGAAGGCCCGGACGTCGGCGCGGTAGCCGCCGGTCTGCGGGTGGGTGCGGGCGTAGCCGAGGAAGAGCGGCCCGTACTGCGCCCCGAGCAGGCGGGGCAGGTCGGGGGCGATCTTCGCGGTGGTGTCGCGCCGCTTGGCGGCGAGGCCGGTGGACTGGGCACGGACCTGGTCCGGGTCGAAGCCGGCCGGGACGGGCCCGCCGGCCACCAGGGCGGCCAGCAGTTCCTCCTGCCGCCGGGCCAGGCGCTCCCGGGCGGTGCCGGTCGTGCGCTCGCCGTGATCCAGCTCGCTCATCGCGGGGCGCTCCCCTCCAGCACCCGGCGGATGGCGTCCAGTTCACCGGCCAGTTCGGAGGGCGGCGGGAAGCCGGCGTCGCGTTCCAGCAGGACGCCGGGCGGTGCGACCCGCGCGCACAGTTCGGCCAGCACCTCCAGCACCGGTTCGGTGACGGGGTGGGCGTGGGTGTCGTGCCACACGCCGTCGACCAGGGTGCCGCCGGCGACGTGCACGTACGCGAGCGCCTCCAGTGGCAGGCGGTCGAGTTCGGCGGCCGGGTCGATGCCGAGGTTGACCCGGTTGGTGTGCAGGTTGGCGACGTCGATCAGCAGTCGGACACCGGTCCGGGCGACCAGTTCGGCGAGGAACTCGCCCTCGGTGAACTCGTCGTCCGGCCAGGCGAGTTGGGCGGCGATGTTCTCCAGGGCGAGCGGCACCGGGAGCTGGTCCTGGGCGATCCGGACGTTCTCGGCGATCACCCGCAGCGAGTCCCGGGTGCGGGGGACGGGCAGCAGGTGGCCGGCCTCCAGGCCGCCGGCCCGGACGAAGGCCAGGTGCTCGGTGACCAGCGGCGAGCCGAGCGCGAGCGCCGCCCCGGCGAGTTTGTCGAGCCGCTCCGGGTCGGGCAGCCCGGCGCCGCCGAGGCCGAGGCCGACGCCGTGCGGGACGACGGTGACGCCGCGCTCGCGCAGGACGGTGAGCGAGGCGGGCAGGTGGTCGGCGCAGATGTTCTCGGCGACCACCTCGACCCAGTCCAGACCGGGTTGGCGTTCGACCACGGTGTCGATCTCGCTGCGCCAGCCGAGGCCGACGCCGAGCTCGATCGCGGTCCCGACGCCGGGTCGGGTCACGGAGGCAGGGGAAGTCATCGGTGCGCCCCCTTCGGAGGGCTGGGTGGGGAGGCCGTCGGGCGGTGCGGGCGTCGTCGCCAGGACCGCGCGGCCGTGCTGCTGAGGATGTCCCCGGGCGGGGTGGCTGCCAAGCCTCACCCGGTCTTCTCAGAGCATTATTTGAGCTTGCGTTCGGTCGCGAAAATCGAAGGCGGCGGCGGGCGGCGGCGGATAGCGTGCGAACCCATGACTACGAGCGCACTGACGATCCGTGAGTTCCGCCCCGAGGACGCCGAGGCGGTGGCGGCCGCCCACCGGGCCGGGCGCGAGCACCTGGTGATGACCGCCGAGGCCCTGCTCTGGCTGAACGCCCAGCAGAATCCCGACCAGCACTTCCGCACCTTCGTCGCCGAGTCGGACGGCCGGGTGGTCGGCGCGGTGCGCTGCGCGGTGGTGCTCGGGACGACGACCGCCGGCGTCGGCTACGCCAACGGCAGCGTGCTGCCGGAGTTCCGGCGGCGCGGCGCGGCCACCGCGCTGCTGGCCGCGGCCGAACGGCACCTGGCCGGCCACGGGGTGACCGAGCTGCACACCTGGCTGGACGACGAGCCCGCCTCGCTGGCCTTCGGCACCGCCCGGGGCTACGAGATCGGCCGCAGCGCGCAGTTCGGCGGGCGGGACCTGACGCTGCCGTTGCCGCCGGCGCCGGTACGGCCGGCCGGTGTCGAGCTGCGCCCGGCCACCGAGTGGGCGGACGATCCCCGCCCGCTGTTCCTGGTGGCGGCGGACGCGATCCGGGACGAGCCCGGCGAGGTGGAGATGGACGCCCTGGACTACGAGGAGTGGCTGCGGGGGGACTGGGCCCGGCCGGACCTGGACCGGGGGCTGACGGTGGTCGCCGTGGTGGACGGCGAGCCGGCCGCGTTCACCCTGGCGTGGACCGACGGGGTGGACCGCTACTGGTCCGCGTTCACCGCCTGCCGCCGGGACTTCCGCGGCCGCGGCCTGGCCAAGCTGGCCAAGCTGGAGTCGCTGCGCCTCGCTGCGGCGGCCGGCTTCCGGCGCGCGTACACCAGCAACGACACCACCAACGCGCCGATGCTCGCGGTCAACTCCTGGCTCGGGTACGAGCGCTGCGCGGGGGAGCGCAAGGGGATCAAGCGTCTGGCATGACCGTCCGTGTCTGAATCGTCACGCTCCGAATCGCCGGGATGGGGGTACTTTCGGCCACGAACGGGGACTTAACCAGGGCGCACAGTTCGTGGTCGAGTCTTCCTCCCGGGGGATCATATGGAGATCCTGCTCCAGGTGCTGATCGCATCGGTTCCGGCCGTCATCGGTTTCCTCGCGGCCCGTTCCCTCGCCCGTACCAGACTGTTCCTGCGCTACGGCTTCCTGCGGGCGCTGCTGGCGCCGTACGGCCGGGTGCAGATCGTCATCCCGAGCCTGGAGGTGGCGGAGTTCGCCTTCACCTCGGACGGCTGCCAGCTGAGCAGCCGGGGGCCGAAGAACGTGCTGTTCGTGCCGATGGCCGAGGCCAGGGCGATAGCGGAGCTGACCGACCTGCTGCGGAAGGTCAACCGGAAGGCGACGATCGAGCTGGTGGTGGCCGGGGCGCAGGATCCGCGGATGCCGACGTTCTCGATCGGCGGACCGGGCGTCAACTCCTACTCCGGCGGGGTGCTGGAGGCGGTGTTCCCGGACTTCGCCATCGAGTACCCGGACGAGGTGCGCGCCCGCTGGGGCGGGATGACCTTCGAGGCGCTGTACAACCCGGCCGGGGAGCTGATCCGCGACCACGGCTTCCTCTTCGTCACCCGCACGCCCCGGCACGCGCCCTGCGTGGTGCTCTGCGGGGTGTTCGCCTTCGGCTCCGCGATGGCGGTGGAGGCGCTGACCTCGGCGAGCCGGAGCTCCCCGCTGGCGGCGCTGTTCCGCTCGGGGGAGAAAGGATTCGCCGCGGTGGAGGGGCGGGTGATCGGGCTGGACACCGTGGACGTCACGGTCGAGGTCTGCCGGATCCTCCCCGCGCCCCGGTCCGACGTCCCGGCGGGATTCCGGGGCGAGGTGTCCACCGGTCGTCCCGAGCCGTGAGACGATGGATCTCCACCGCGCAGAACGAAACCGGACAGGGCGGGAGAGACCGGGGCATGAACTCCAGTCATCCGAACGGGTTTTGCCCCATCCTTGACACGACATGGGCATAATCGCGCGCATGACGATCAACCGTGCGAACGTGAGCGCGATTGCCGAGGACCTGTACGTGTGGCTCCCCCCGAAGCGGGGCTGGGGCCTGGCCAACTGCGGACTGCTGACCTCCGAGACCACCGCGCTCTGGATCGACACCCCGTACGACCCCTCACTGGCCGGGGAGTTCCTGGCCGCCAGCCGGCGCCTGCTGCCGACCGGGGTCGACATCGACCGGGTGGTCGTCACCCACGCCAACGGCGACCACCTGTGGGGCGCCGGGGTGCTCCCCGACGCCGAGGTGATCGCCACCCGCGAGGCGCTGGAACACATCCACTGGGAGCCCACTCCCCAGCAGCAGCACGCGCTGCTCGCCAACAGCGACCCGGACTCCCCGCTCGGCGGCTACCTCCGCGAGCACTTCGGCCGCTTCGACTGGTCCACCACCGAGCCGGTGCACCCGGACACCGTGTTCACCGGCGAACTGGAGCTGAAGGTCGGCCGCCACCCGGTGCAGATCACCAGCCTGCCCGCCGCCCACACGGGTGGCGACCTCATGGTCCACCTCCCGCACCAGCGCGCGGTGTTCACCGGTGACGTGATCTTCTCCTCGACCCCCGAGCAGCCCGGCGACCACCCCTCGCACTGGGCCGGCCCGCTGGAGAACATCATCGGCGCCTGCGAACAGGCACTGGCCACCGGCGCGGAGATCTTCGTCCCCGGCCACGGCCCGGTGCTCGACCGCGACGGCGTCCACGGGCACATCGACTACCTGGCGTACGTCCGCGAGCGCGCCCACGCCCTGCACGCCGCCGGGATACCCGCGCTGGACGCCGCCCGGCGGGTGATCGCCGAGCAGCGCCACCCCGAACTCGGCCTGCCCGAGCGGCTGGTGCTCACCGTCGCGGCCGAGTACCGGCACCTGGACGGCACCGAGCAGCCCGGCATCCTGGACGCCATGGGCCAGGTCGCCCTGGTGGCCCGCGAACTGGCCGAGGGCACCGCCGGCATCCCGCACCCGCGCTCCGCCCGGAACTGACCGCCGGATTCCGGCCGGAACCGACCGCCGGATTCCGACCGGTCCGGAAACCCGGGCGACGGCCCGGCCCAACCAGCGAGGACACCCGAGGACTTCGATGACGCAGATCGCGCTGATCGCGCTGGTCGCCCTGGCGGTGGTGGCCGTCACGGCCACGATCCTGCTCTCCCGAGGCCGGGCCCGGGCCCTCGCCGCAGCTGCGGACGCCGAGACCGCCCGCAGCCGCGGCGAGCAGCAGCTGCGCCTGGCCGAGGGACGACTCACCCACGCCGAACGGGAGTTGAGCGAGGCCCAGCAGGCCGCGCAGCACTCGGCCGAGCAGACCCGCCGCGCCGAGGAGCGTTCCCGGGCCGCCGAGGAGCGCTCCCGGGCCGCCGAGCAACAGGGCAACGCCGCGCGCCTCCTCGCCGAGGAAGCGGCCGCCCGCGCCGACGAAGCGACCGCCCGCGCCGCGGAGGCCGAGGACCGGCTCGCCGCCGCCGAGCGGCACGCCGCCGCGCTGTTCGCCGAGATCGGCCACCTCGCTCAGGAGCGGGTCGCCGCCACCGCCGTCCGGCTGACCCACACCAACGCCCCGCCGGTCGGCCCACTGGACGCGCAGGCCGTGGGCCCCGAGGCCGTGCACGCGCTGCAGTCCGTCCTGGACGCCGCCACCGCGGCCCTCGACGACGAACGCGAGCGGGTCGACGCCGCCGCCCGGGCCGCCATGCGCGGCGCCACCTCCCGGATCCAGACCCTGCTGTACCAGATCCAGAGCCTGGTGCAGCAGCTCCAGCACGAGAACGACGACCCCCGGCTGCTGGAGGTCGACTTCCGCAACGAGGTCGCGCTGCGCCGGATCCAGACCGTCGCCGTGCTGTGCGAGGCCTGGCCGGGCCTGGCCCGGACCGACTCCCCGCTCGCCGAGGTGGTCGTCGGCGCGCTCTCCCGGGTGCCCGGCTACGCCCGGATCAAGGTCGCCAACCACCTGCGCGAGCAGCGACTGGCCGTGGCCGCCCGGGCCGCCGAGCCGATCGCCATCACCATCGCCGAGATGCTCGCCAACGCCACCGCCTACTCCCACCCGGAGACCGACGTCCCGGTCACCGTCCAGCAGGGCGGCCGCGGCGCGCTGGTGATCGTCGACGACAGCGGCATCGGCATGGACGAGGATCAGCTGCGCCGGGCCCGCCGGCTGCTGGCCGGCCCGTCGGACGTGCTGCTCACCGAGCTCGGCAACCCGCCCAAGACCGGCTTCGCGGTGATCGGCAAGCTGGCCCGCCAGTACGGTTTCGCCTGCCACATCGAGCCCTCGCCGTACGGCGGCATGCGGACCATCCTGCGCATCCCGGCCGCGCTGGTGACGGTGGTGGACGACGAGCAGCCGCTGTCGGTGCTCACCCCGCTGCCGCTGCGGGCCGGCACCGGCCCGGCGCCCGCGCCCGCCGTCGCGGCCGTCCCGCCGATGCGCGACGCCGACGAACAGGACGGGCCGGTGCTCGCCGACCGCCACCACCAGCCCGGCCCGCTCCCGGCGCCGGCCATCCACGTGGTGCCCGACCCGGACCAGGGCGCCGCGCCGGGCGGGGACGGCAGCGGGCTGCCCAGCCGGCGCCGCCGCCGTCCGCTCACCGCGGAGGAACCGGGGGCCGGCCTCGGGACGGCGGCGCCGGGAACGGCGAGCGCCCCGGGGGAGCAGCCCGCGCCGTACGTCCGCAGCCCCGAGCAGGCCGCCGCCCACTGGCAGGCGCTGCAGCGGGGCACCGACTCCGGCCGGGCCGCCGCGGCGCGGACAGCCGGAGGCGGCACCGGGGCCCGCGAGACCCGTACGAGCACTGCGACCAGCATGAGTACTGGTACCCGTACGAGCGCTGCGACCGGTACGAGCGATGGGACCCGTGCGTCGAGCGAGGCCGGCGAGTCCGGCGAGACCAGCAGCACCGGTGGCACCACCGCCGGCCGCGGAACCGGTGGCCACACCACTGGGACGACCTTAGAAGGAGCCGAGCAGTGAGCAGCTCGCCCAGCCCGACCGCCACCGACGAGATCTCCTGGGTGCTGAACCCGCTGCTGGAGCTGCCGGGGGTGCTGCACGCGGTGGTCGCCACCGGTGACGGCCTCGTCGAGGGCGCCTCCGACGGCCTCGGCCGGGCCTCCGCCGAGCGGGTCGCCGCGATGACCGCCACCGTGCACGCCGCCGCCCGCGCCTTCACCAGCGCGTTCACCGACACCGAGCGGCCCCGGCTGGCCCAGACCGTGGTGGAGTCCGACCTCGGCTACGCCATCGTCGTCCCCGCCGGGGAGAACACCTCGCTCGCCGTGTTCACCGCCCCGGACGCCCAACTCGGCAACGTGGCCTACCAGATGCAGCTCCAGGTCGCCGCCCTGGGCCGCGTGCTCGCCAGCCCCGCCCGGCGCCAGGACGCCGGGGCAGCGGACGCCGGGGCAGCGGACATCGTGGCAGCGGGCGTCGGAGCGCCGGGCGTCGGGTTGCCGGGCCCCACCCCCGGATCATGACCGCCGTCCCCCGCAGGCGGATGGTGCCCGCCTACCTGGCCACCGGCGGCCGCAGCCGCCCCGGCACCGAAGGCTTCGAGCGGCTGACCGTCCTGTTCGCGGACCGGGCCGACCGCGCCGAACCGCCGACCGAACTCGAACCCGAACACCGTCGGCTCTGGGAACTGCTGCGCCCCGGCGCGTTGACCGTGGTGGAGGCCGCCGCGCACCTGCGCCTGCCGGTCAGCGCCACCGTCTTCCTCGCGGCCGACCTGGTCGAGGCGGGCTGCCTGCACGCCCGCGCGCCGATCCCGCGCGCCCAGCAGACCGACCGCTCCATCGTCGAGAGGCTCCTCGTTGGACTCCGTGCCCTCCGGTAGCCCGCATGACCGGCCGAGCCGGGTCGGCTACCTGCCCGACCGGGACCAGACGCTGATGAAGCTGGTGGTCGCCGGCCCCTTCGGGGTCGGCAAGACCACCCTCATCCGCACCCTGTCCGAGATCGCCACCCTGCACACCGAGGAGGCGATGACCGAGGCCGGACGGCCGGTGGACGACCTGGCCGGACTGCCCGAGAAGTCCACCACCACCGTCGCGGTGGACTTCGGCCGGCTCACCCTGCCCGGCAACACGGTGCTCTACATGTTCGGCACCCCCGGCCAGCGCCGCTTCTTCCCGCTCTGGCAGGACATCGCCCGCGGCGCCCTGGGCGCCCTGGTGCTCGCCGACACCCGCCGGCTGGCCGACTCCTTCGAGATCATGGACATGGTCGAGGAGCAGGGCCTGCCGTACGCCGTCGCCGTCAACCGCTTCCCGGACTCCCCGGACCACCCGCCCGAGGTGCTGCGCGCCCACCTGGACCTGCACGCCGCGACCCCGCTGCTGCTGTGCGACGCGCGCGAGCGCGGGAGCAGCCTCGACGCGCTGATAGCCCTGGCCGAGCACGTCCTCGACACCCTGCCCGCCGCCTCCACCGACCCCCAGGACCGCCCGTGACCGTCGAGACCCGACCGACCCCGATCTACGGCCCGGTCTTCGCCGCCGACCCGCAACTGGTGTACGAGCGGCTGCGTCGCCACGGCGCGGTCGCCCCGGTGGAGATCGCCCCCGGCGTCGAGGCCCTGCTGGTCACCGACTACCAGGCCGCCCTGGACCTGTTGCGCGACACCGACACCTTCTCCAAGGACTCCCGGGCCTGGCAGGCGACCGTCCCGCCGGACAACCCGCTGCTGCCGGTGCTGGGCTACCGCCCCACCGCGCTGTTCAGCGACGGCCCGACGCACGCCCGCTACCGCGCGGTGATCACCGACGGCCTCGCCCTGTTCGAACCCCACCGACTGCAGCGCCAGGTCGCCGAGGCCGCCCACCAGCTGATCGACCGCTTCGCCGCGGTCGGCCACGCCGACCTGATCGCCGAGTACGCCCGCCAGCTGCCCGCCTTCGTGCTCACCACCTGGTTCGGCGTGCCCGAGGAGCAGCACGCCCGGGTGGTGTCGGCGATCACCGGGCTGATCGAGTCCACCGAGCGGGCCGCCGCCGCCTACCGGGACCTCCTCGGGGTGATCACCGCCATGGTCGCCGAGCGGCGCGAGCGCCCCCGGCACGACCTCGCCTCCTGGTTCGTCACCCACCCGGTCGAACTGGACGACGACGAGGTGATCCGGCAGATCTCCCTGACCCTGATCGCCGGGCACGAGCCGACCACCAACCTGATCGGCAACGCCCTGCTGCGCCTGCTCACCGACGTCCGTTACGCCGGCTCGCTGTTCGGCGGCGCGATGACCGCCCACCAGGCGATCGACGAAGTGCTGTGGCACGAGCCGCCGATGGCCAACCTCTCCGCCCACTACCCGCGCTACGACATCACCTTCCACGGCCGGGAGATCAAGGCCGGTTCGCTGGTGCTGGTCTCCTACGCGGCCGCCAACTCCCAGGCGGCGCCGCCCACCGACGGCGGCGAGCTGCGCAGCGGCGAGAGTGCCCACCTGGCCTGGGCGGCCGGCCCGCACGCCTGCCCGGCCCGCGACCCGGCCCTGCTGATCGCGATCACCGCCATCGAGCAGCTGACCAGTCGGCTCAGCGACCTCGAACTCACTACCCCGGCGGGGGAGTTGCTCTGGCGTCCGGGCCCGTTCCACCGTGCCCTGGTGCACCTCCCGGTCCGCTTCGCGCCGGTGACCGGATAGTACGGAGGGCCCGGACGGTCACCGTCCGGGCCCGTCTGTGATCCGCCGGTCCTACTCGGTCGGCCGCAGCGTCAGCGAGATGCTGTTGATGCAGTAGCGCTGGTCGGTCGGCGTGCCGTAGCCCTCGCCCTCGAAGACGTGCCCCAGGTGCCCGCCGCAACGGGCGCAGCGCACCTCGACCCGGCGCATGCCGAGCGAGTCGTCCTCGATGTACTGGACCCGGTCCTCGGCCAGCGGCGCGTAGTAGGAGGGCCAGCCGCAGTGGCTGTCGAACTTGGTCTCGGAGCTGAACAGCTCCGCCCCACAGGCCCGGCAGCTGTAGACGCCGACGGTCTTGGTGTCGGTGTACTCGCCGACGAACGGGCGCTCGGTGCCCGCCTCGCGGAGCACGTGGTACTCCTCGGGGCTGAGCTGGGCGCGCCACTCGGCCTCGGTCTTCTGGATCTCGTAGCTCATCACGACTCCCGCTCGGCGTACGTCAGACCTTGGAAGCAACGTTCGAGAGGTGCTTGAGAATTTCGGGGCCCAGGTTGGTGACGTCCCCCGCGCCCATGGTGAGCAGCAGGTCGCCCGGGCGGGCCAGGCCGGCCAGCAGGGCGGGGGCGGCGGCGAAGTCGTGCTCGGCGGTGACGTCGGCGCCGGCCCGGCGGGCGGCGTCGATGATCAGTTCGCTGGTCACGCCCGGGATCGGGTCCTCGCGGGCCGGGTAGATGTCCAGCACCACCGAGGCGTCGGCCAGCGCCAGGGCCCGGCCCATCTCCTCGGCGAGCTGCTGGGTGCGGCTGAACAGGTGCGGCTGGAAGACCACCAGGACGCGGCCCCCGCCCTCCAGGCCCTCGCGGATCGCCTCCAGGTCGGCGGTCATCTCGGTCGGGTGGTGGGCGTAGGAGTCGATCACCTGGACGCCGGCCGCCTCGCCCTTGAGCTGCAGGCGGCGGCGCACGCCGATGTAGGCGCCGAGCGCCTTGGCCAGGTCGGCGGCCGGGACGCCCAGCGCGACGCCGGCGGCCAGCGCGGCCACCGCGTTGTGGGCGTAGTGCCGGCCGGGCACCGAGACGGTGAAGGTCAGCTCGGCGCCGTCCAGCAGCACGGTGACCTCGCTGGTCATGCCGCGGGCGACCACCGAGAGGACGCGCAGGTCGGCGTCCTCGGCGGCGCCGACGGTCACCACGTTGAGGCCCTCGCGGCCGGCCACCCGGGAGGTCAGCTCGCGGGCGCCGTCGTGGTCGGCGGAGACGACCAGGGTGCCGCCGGGGGTGATCCGGCCGACGAAGGTCTCGAAGGACTCGTAGATCTCGTCGATCGAGGCGTAGTTGGCGTGGTGGTCCAGCTCCACGTTGAGCACGATCGCCACCTCGGGCGCGTACTTGTGGAAGCTGCGGTCGCTCTCGTCGGCCTCGGCGACGAAGATCTCGCCGGTGCCGTGCTGGGCGTTGGAGCCGGGGGCGTCGAGGTCGCCGCCGATCGCGTAGGACGGGTCCAGGCCCAGCTCGCCGAGGGCGACGGCGAGCATGCTGGTGGTGGTGGTCTTGCCGTGGGTGCCGGCCACCGCCAGCGCCCGGCGGCCGCCCATCAGCGCGGCCAGCGCGTCGGAGCGGTGCACCACCGGGATGCCGCGCTCGCGGGCGGCGACCAGCTCCGGGTTGTCGGCGCGGATCGCGCTGGAGACCACGATGCTGCTGGTGCCGTCCGGCACGTGCTCGGCGGCGTGGCCGACGTGCACCGTCGCGCCGAGGGCGCGCAGCGCGAGGACGGTCTCGGACTCCTTGGAGTCGCTGCCGGAGACGCTGGCGCCGCGCACCGCGAGGATCTTCGCCAGGCCGGACATCCCGGCGCCGCCGATGCCGATGAAGTGCGGGGCGTGCAGGTCGTGCGCGGCGTCGTTCAAGGCGTGGCTCCGTACGGGCGGGGGCTTATGGGCAGATGGGTCCGGCGATGCGCGAATCGTCCTCGCGGACGGACCGCAAGGACGATTCTGCACCACGGGCGCGCCGGGCTAGGAGTCGCTGGCGAACAGCCTCAGCACCGGCACCCCCACCTTGTGCCGGGCCTGGGAGGCCCAGTCGCGGTGGAAGAACTCCTCCACGAAGTGCGGCGAGGTGAGCACCACCACCTCGTCGGCCCGGTGTTCCTCGACCGCCACGCGCAGCCGGTCCAGCGGCTTGTCCTCGACCAGTTCGCCGATCGCCTCGGCGCCGGCCGCGCGCAGGTGGCGCAGGCTGTGCTCGAGCGACTCGCTGGCCACGGTCGGGCCGCTCTCGGACTCGTCGTGCTCGTGCACCACCTTGTCGAGGTGGCCGAGGGCGACGTCGTCGAGCGCCCGCAGCAGTTCGTCCTGCTTGCCGCGCGGCTGCATCAGGACGACGAAGGACACCTTCTCGTCGCTGTGGAGCGTCGTGACCAGCTCCACGTCCGCGTCCGAGAGAGCCTTTTCGATCATCAGTACCGTCTTGAACACGTGAGTCCCTTCCAGTGGCCGGCCCCCGGGCCCCGGCATCGCATAACGGGATCACGATCGGGGGGTCACGGGGTCATCCGAACCCAGGTGACGCAGGTAGCGGGTGAAGAGGAATCCTTTCTGCTCGATCAATGAGACCAGCCGCATCCGCTGCACGTCCGGCATTTCCGCATCGCGGAGGATGCGCGGCGCGTCCCCGCCCGTGACCAGCGGGGCCAGCGACAGGCACAGCTCGTCCAGCAGGCCCGCCGCCGCCAGCTGCCCCAGCAGCCGCGGCCCGCCCTCGGTCAGCAGCCGGGTCCAGCCCCGCTCCACCAGTGCCGCCACCCCCGCCCGCAGGTCCACCGAACCGCGCCCGGCGAGCACCAGGTCGGCCACCTCGGCGACCTCCCGGCGGCGCTCCTCGGCGGCGTCCTCGACGGTGATCACCACCGTCCTGACCAGCGGTTCCGTGAACAGCGGCGCGCTCAGGTCGAGGTCCAGCGAACGGCTCACGATCGCGATCGCCGGGGCCGGGGACTGCCCCGCCGCCGCCCGCGCGGCCGCGAACTCCCGACGGGCCCGGGCCGGCCGGTAACCCTCCGCCCGGACCGTCTCGGCGCCCACCAGCACCACGTCCGACAGCGCGCGCAGCACGCCGAAGATCCGCTTGTCCGCGTCGCCGGACAGGCCCTCGGACAGACCGTCGAGCCTCGCCCCGCCGTCCAGTCCGGAGACCATGTTGGCGCGCAGCCACGGGCGCCCCCGATTCACCTGGTCGGGGTACGCGTAGACGGCGGCGAGCGATTCCAAATCGGACGGATCGGCGACCGGAGCACCCAGCGGGCTGATCAACTGTTGCATGCCCTCAGTGTTCCACCGGAGCCCCTCCGGAGGAGGTCCGGAGGCGTTTCGGGGGCGGTCGGGACCAGGCGTACCCTCTACTACCGTGCCCGCAGCCTCCCGCCCCGCCACCGCGACCGATCCGATAGCCGCCGCGAGCCCGGCCGGCAACCCGATCGCGCTCACCGACCGCCGCCCCGTCGTGCCCGCCGAGCGGCTGGTCGCGGAGATGGTCCCGCCGCCCCGGTTCGCCGACGTGAGCTTCGGGACGTACATCCCGGATCAGACCCAGCCCAGCCAGTACGAGGCGGTCCAGGTCCTCGAGCAGTTCGCCGGCACCCTCGGGCGAGGAAACGGTTCCGCACCCAAGCGCAGCTGGTTCCGCCGCACCGCCCCCGCGCCCACCGGCCCCGCCGGGGTCTACCTCGACGGCGGCTACGGCGTCGGCAAGACCCACCTGCTCGCCTCGCTCTGGCACGCCGCTCCCGGCCCCAAGGCCTTCGGCACCTTCGTCGAGCTGACCAACCTGGTCGGCGCGCTCGGCTTCCAGCAGGCCGTCCAGACCCTCTCCGGGCACACCCTGCTGTGCATCGACGAGTTCGAGCTGGACGACCCGGGCGACACCGTGCTGGTCTCCACCCTGCTCGGCCGGCTGGTCGAGAACGGCGTCAAGCTGTGCGCCACCTCGAACACCCTGCCGGAGAAGCTCGGCGAGGGCCGCTTCGCCGCCGCCGACTTCCTGCGCGAGATCCAGGGCCTGTCCGCGCACTTCCGCCCGATGCGGATCGACGGCCAGGACTACCGCCACCGCGGCCTGCCCGACGCCCCGCCGCCCTACCCCGACGACACCGTCGACGCCGTCGCCGCCCGCACCCCCGGCGCCTCGCTGGACGACTTCGACGCCCTGCTCGCCCACCTCTCCGCCGTCCACCCCAGCCGCTACGGCGCGCTGCTGGACGACGTCACCGCGGTCTGCCTGCGCGGCGTCCGCCAGGTCGACGACCAGTCCACCGCGCTGCGCCTGGTCGTCCTCGCCGACCGGATGTACGACCGCGAGCTGCCCATCACCGCCTCCGGCCTCCCCTTCGACCAGGTCTTCCCCGAGGACATGCTGCGCGGCGGCTACCGCAAGAAGTACCTGCGCGCGATATCCCGCCTGGTCGCCCTCGCCCGGGACAGCGAGAAGCTGGGGTGAACGTCTTCGAGGGCGGGGGCCGCGAGCTGGAACTGCGCAACGGCGCCACCGAGGTGCTGGTCGAGGTCCTGATGCTCGCGGTCACCGCCCTCGCCCGGGAGGACTGGGACCACGCCTTCGCCGCCGAGCTCGCCCGCCAGGACCAGAACCTGATGGGCCGCGGCATGGTCGGCCTGCGGCTTGAGGACCTGGGCTGGGGCCCCGACCCGGAACGCGGCCGCGCCTTCGCCCTCGCCGTCGTCGACCTCGCCCTCACCCGGCACCGCTGGGACGAACTCGGCTACGACCCCCCGCACGCCGAGGACCACCTGCGCACCCTCCGCCTGCTGATCGAGCACACCCGCCCGGCCCCCGCCCCACCCGCCGACCCCACCGAGGTCATGGCCGCCACCTGCCGCCACCACCGCATCCTCACCCCGCTCGCCTGGTACCCCGCCTGCGTCCTCTGCGGCCGCGCTTGACCGAGCGCCTGCGGGCAGAGCGGAAGCGGCCACGGTTGTCAGTCGTGGGTCGTACGGTGGAGGCGTGCGTCCCATCACGAGTATTGAGCGGTCCGTGGCGCCCTTCGAGGTCGTCAGCCCCTTCCAGCCGAACGGTGACCAGCCGGCGGCGATCGCCGAGCTGGAGCGGCGGATCAAGGGAGGGGAGAAGGACGTCGTGCTGCTCGGTGCCACCGGTACCGGCAAGTCGGCCACCACGGCCTGGATGATCGAGAAGCTGCAGCGCCCCACTCTGGTGATGGCGCCGAACAAGACGCTGGCCGCACAGCTGGCGAACGAGTTCCGCGAGCTGCTGCCGAACAACGCGGTCGAGTACTTCGTCTCGTACTACGACTACTACCAGCCGGAGGCGTACGTCCCGCAGACGGACACCTACATCGAGAAGGACTCCTCGATCAACGAGGAGGTCGAGCGGCTGCGCCACTCGGCGACCAACTCGCTGCTCACCCGCCGCGACGTGGTCGTGGTCGCCTCCGTCTCCTGCATCTACGGCCTCGGCACCCCGCAGGAGTACGTGGACCGGATGGTCCCGCTCAAGGTCGGCCAGGAGATCGACCGCGACGTGCTGCTGCGCCGCTTCGTCGACATCCAGTACGCGCGCAACGACGTGGCCTTCACCCGGGGCACCTTCCGGGTCCGCGGCGACACCATCGAGATCTTCCCGGTCTACGAGGAGCTCGCCGTCCGGATCGAGATGTTCGGCGACGAGATCGAGTCGCTCTACACCCTCCACCCGCTCACCGGCGAGATCATCAGCCAGGACGAGCAGATCTACGTCTTCCCCGCCTCGCACTACGTGGCCGGCCCCGAGCGCATGGAGCGGGCGATCACCGGCATCGAGCAGGAGCTGGAGCAGACGCTCGCCAAGCTGGAGAAGCAGGGCAAGCTGCTGGAGGCCCAGCGGCTGCGCATGCGCACCACCTACGACATCGAGATGCTGCGCCAGATCGGCACCTGCTCGGGCGTCGAGAACTACTCGATGCACTTCGACGGCCGCGAGCCCGGCTCCCCGCCGAACACCCTGCTGGACTACTTCCCGGAGGACTTCCTCCTGGTCATCGACGAGTCGCACGTCACCGTCCCGCAGATCGGCGCGATGTACGAGGGCGACGCCTCGCGCAAGCGCACCCTGGTCGAGCACGGCTTCCGGCTGCCGTCCGCGATGGACAACCGCCCGCTGAAGTGGGAGGAGTTCCTGGGCCGGATCGGTCAGACGGTGTACCTGTCGGCGACGCCGGGCCCGTACGAGCTGTCGCGCGGTGACGGCCAGGTCGAGCAGATCATCCGCCCGACCGGTCTGATCGACCCCGAGGTGATCGTCAAGCCGACCGAGGGCCAGATCGACGACCTGGTGCACGAGGTCCGCAAGCGGGTGGAGCGGGACGAGCGCGTCCTGGTCACCACGCTGACCAAGAAGATGGCCGAGGACCTCACCGACTACATGCTCGGCCTGGACATCCGGGTCCGGTACCTGCACAGCGACGTGGACACCCTGCGCCGGGTGGAGCTGCTGCGCGAGCTGCGGGCGGGCAAGTTCGACGTGCTGGTCGGCATCAACCTGCTGCGCGAGGGCCTGGACCTGCCCGAAGTGTCGCTGGTGGCGATCCTGGACGCGGACAAGGAGGGCTTCCTGCGCTCCGGCACGTCGCTCATCCAGACGATCGGCCGCGCCGCCCGCAACGTCTCCGGCCAGGTGCACATGTACGCGGACCGGATCACCCCGTCGATGGCGAAGGCGATCGACGAGACCAACCGCCGCCGGGCCGTGCAGCAGGCCTACAACAAGGAGCACGGGATCGACCCGCAGCCGCTGCGGAAGAAGATCGGCGACATCCTGGACACCCTCGCCCGGGAGGACGTGGACACCGACGAGCTGCTCTCCACCGGCTACCGGGGGTCCACGAAGGGCGGCAAGGCCCCGGTGCCGGTGCTCGGCGGGGAGCGCAAGCCCGCGAAGTCGATGCCGGCCGCCGAGCTGGCGGACCTGATCCAGGAGATGACCGACCGGATGCACACGGCCGCCGCCGATCTCCAGTTCGAGGTCGCGGCCCGGCTGCGCGACGAGGTGAAGGAGCTGAAGAAGGAGCTGCGGCAGATGCGCGAGGCCGGGGTGGCCTGATCGGGCCCCCGAATGACACCGGTCAAGGCCAATGGTGTCTCAGCCTTGCCACAAACCGGTTAACCCGGAGGAGCCGCAGGTGCCGCAGGCCATAGGCTGGCCTGCGGCATCGTGCCCTCGGGACGGGGTTGCGGGCCGTACGCAGAGGGGGCCTCAGCCGGGGGACGGCGACGGGGTGTTCCATCGTGGAGCCGTGCGGGTGTGACCGCGCGGCCGGCAGAGAGGACAACGTCGTGTCGGTGAACCTTGCCAAAGGGCAGCGGGTCAGCCTCCAGAAGGGGGCGGGCGCCACCCTGACCGTGGTGCGGATGGGGCTCGGCTGGCAGGCCGCCCCGAAGCGGGGCCTGTTCGGCAGCCGGACCAGGAAGATCGACCTGGACGCCTCGGCGCTGCTGTACGCCGAGAAGACCCCGACCGACGTGGTGTTCTTCCAGCACCTGGAGTCCACCGACGGCTCGGTACGGCACACCGGGGACAACCTGGAGGGCGGCTCCGGCGCCGAGGACGACGAGGCGATCCTGGTCGACCTGCTGCACGTGCCGGCGCACATCACCCAGGTGGTGTTCACGGTCAGCTCGTACACCGGGCAGACCTTCGCCGAGGTGAGCCGGGCGCACTGCCGGCTGCTGGACGAGACCACCGGGATGGAGCTGGCCCGCTACGAGCTGGCGGGCGGCGGGCCGCACACCGGCCAGATCATGGCGAAGGTGGTCCGGGACGGCAACGGCGGCTGGGAGATGCAGGCGATCGGCGCCCCGGCCAAGGGGCGGACCTTCCAGGACCTGCTGCCGGCGGTCGAGCCGTTCCTCTGACGGCTCTTTACTTTCTTTACTCTTCCTTGCCTTCCCTGTTACTCTTCATGGCAGCGGAGGGGAGTATTCCTCGACAGCCGACCCCGTCATCACGGGTGCCCGTCGCGGCATCCCGGGGCGCTGGCCCGATGGGCGGAAGAGACCTCCGGCAGTGACGACCCGTCTCGCCTGGCTGCCGGAGGAGCAGTAATGGACGTTTCCGTAACCATGTGGGCCACCACGATCGGTGTGCTGATCGCACTGATCGTGGCCGACTTCTTCATCGGGGGACGCAAGCCGCACGAGGTCTCGGTCAAGGAGGCCGGGATCTGGACGGCCGTCTGGATCGTGCTCGCGGCGCTCTTCGGCGGGTTCCTGTGGTGGCACTCCGGCGGTCAGCCGGCCGGCGAGTTCTTCGCCGGCTACATCACCGAGAAGTCGCTCAGCGTCGACAACCTCTTCGTGTTCATCCTGATCATGGGCAAGTTCGCGGTGCCCAGGATCTACCAGCAGCGCGTGCTGATGTTCGGTGTGATCATCGCCCTGGTGCTCCGGGCGGCGTTCATCGCCGGCGGCGCGGCGCTGGTGGCGCAGTTCTCCTGGGTGTTCTTCCTCTTCGGCGCCTTCCTGATCTGGACGGCCTGGAAGCTGATCAAGGAGGCCCGGGCGGATGAGGAGGACGAGGAGTTCGAGGAGAACCGCCTGCTCAAGTCGATCACCCGGCGCTTCCCGTCGACCGACAAGTACCACGGCACCAAGCTGTTCATCGCGGAGAACGGCCGCCGCCTGATCACCCCGATGCTGATCGTCATGCTGGCGATCGGCACCACGGACGTGCTGTTCGCCCTGGACTCGATCCCGGCCATCTTCGGCCTCACCCAGGACCCGTACATCGTCTTCACCGCCAACGCCTTCGCCCTGATGGGCCTGCGCCAGCTGTACTTCCTGATCGGCGGCCTGCTGAAGAAGCTGGTCCACCTGAGCTACGGCCTCTCGGTGATCCTCGGCTTCATCGGCGTGAAGCTGGTCCTCCACGCGGCGCATGAAGCCGGCGCCCACGTCCCGGAGATCGGCATCCCGTTCTCGCTGGCCTTCATCGTGGTGGTGCTGGCCGTGACGACGGTGACCAGCCTGATGGCCTCGAAGAAGCAGGAACAGCCCGAGCGCGAGCCCGAGAAGCTCGACGCCTGACCAGAATTGAGTGAGCTTGGGCCCCGCCGCCGGATGCGTAATCCGGCGGCGGGGCTTCAACTCTGCGGTCGCCGACCGTACTCGGCGACCCAACGCGAGCCGAGCAGCACGATGTCGGCGGTCTCGACCGGGCGGCCGGTGGCCTGGTCGTAGTAGGTGCGCTCAATTGCCATGACGGGCACGGCTGGTGCGACGCCGAGGGCCTGGGCCTCGGACCGAGTCGCCTGGCGGGCAGTGACCCGCTCGACCGGCATGCCGACCTCGATGCCGATGAGAGCCATCCGGTCGGCGACGCCGATCCCGGCGTGCGGTCCGGCTTCCGGCAGGACGATCAGGCTGCCGCCGGTGATGGTCATGGGCTCCCAGCTCTCGGCGAGTTGAGCCGGTTCGCCGTCCGCCAGGTAGACGTAGCTGGTGTGCATCGCCGGATCACCGGGCTGGATCTCCAGTCGGGCCGCGATCCGGGTGTCGGCGGCACGAGGCTGGGACTCGTGCCGCCAAGTGCCGACCACGCCTTGCCGGGCGAGGGCGGCCTCGGTAGGGGAGCCGTCGCCGGGTGCCACGCGCTGGCGCCGCACCAAAACGGCCGGCGGCTCCTGGGACTTGACGTAGTAACCGGCGCCTGGGCGCGCGAGCACGAGCCCTTCGTCGATCAGCACGGCGTAGGCCCGCTGGATCACGCCCGTCGAGACGCCGTGTTCGCGCTGAAGTGCACTGATGGACGGCATTCGATCGCCTGGCTGAAGCCGCCGGGAGGCGATTTGGGTGCGCAGGGCGTCCGCGACCTGCAGATAAGAGGGTGTGTCGCTCACGCCTCGGCCTCCTCGCTCCGAACGGTGCGTTGTGGCTGACACCGTAACGCTCGTGACGCTACTCTATCGATACGATTTCACCGTGCCGATAGGGAAACTTCGGTGCAGATCAGCATGCGCACGTGCCTCATCAGGGCTGCCCCTGGCCAGGCCGCTGGGGCGGCCGTGCGAGTCACCAAAGGGAGGGCCGGTCGTGTTCGGCTCTCAACAACCGCGCCAGCCGACACCTCGTCCACACGGTGGGCCGAGCTGCTCGAAATCCTCCGGTCGGGCTTCGAATGGGGCTCCACCGATGCGACTGGCGAGGTCATCGTCTGGGTCGAGTTGGAGGACTTCAACATGATCGACGTGGGGGTGTGGTCGTGACCGCTGCCGCCCGACGGTCGGACTCGCCGACCAGCATTGTGATCCGCTTCGACGTGAGCAGAGCCGGGCGCTACGTCAGCGCCGAATGCCAGTTGGATGCGCACTGGGCCTGCCCCGGCGGTGTCCGAGAGGACTCCGGGGCCGTCGTCTTGCTGTGCCTCTGCATGGCATCGGATTGTGCCTGTGGTCGCCATCTCTCAGGGGGCGAGCAATGATCCGGGCTGGTCGGCTCCAATTGGAGCCGACCAGCCCGGAATTCGTCACCAGCCGCGCACGCCCCACAACTCCACGTG
>NZ_JBSFGK010000078.1:0-37651 GCF_053596495.1 Kitasatospora sp. NPDC001683 | reverse complement strand
AGGGCCTCCAGGAGCCGACCGCCCAGGCCGTGCCGCTGCATCCGGGGGTGGACCACCAGGCGCGACCGGCTCGACTTCCCACGCGGCGGCGGCTCGGGCGCCGGGGCACTCTTCCGGCCAATTCCGCACCTCCGGCGTACTGCCGGAGAGGCACGCGGTGTGCCCGAACGGCATCACCGGACCGCACAATTCAGCCACCACGCCCGGCCAGGCGCTCGGCTGCCCGCACGGGACGCCAAGGCATTCGCCCATCGGAGCACGAGAAGCCGGCCGGCCGACAAGTCCACGGCCCGAGCGAACCGGCCGCCCCGCAACACCCATGCCGCTGCGCGAGACGTCGACCCAGCCGACTTCCCATGCGCATAGCTGCACGCCAGGTGCCGCGCCCAGAGCCCGAACGCTCGCCCGCCCCGCGATCAGGTGTTGCCCGGGCTGCGCGAGAAGTCGGCCCGGTCGACTTCCTATGCCGTGGTGCCGCGCCCGGGCCCGAACGCTCGTGCCGCCCGAGGCCCCCGCAGTTCAGGGTGTTGCCCGGGCTGCATCAGAAGTCGGCTCGGTCGACTTCCTGCGCCGTAGCGCTGGGCCCGCTCGTGTCGCCCGGGTTCCCGCGAGCAAGGGGTGTTGCCGGTGGCGCGTGGGAAGTCGGCCTGGTCGACTTCCTGTTCCTCGGGGTGGGGGTGGGTCAGGCGGTGACGGGGGCGAGGGTGAGGCCCTGGGGGTAGAGGGTGGCGGTGGGGGGGAGGGTGGCGGGGGTGCCGGCGTGGAGGACGGTGAGGGTGCCGGTGCCGGTGCGGGTGGGGTCGGCGACGCGGCGGAGGGCCTGGGCGGCGACGGCGTCGGCGGAGCCGTGGAAGGTGAGGGCCTGGGAGGCGGTGGGGGCGACGGCGGTGCGGATGCGGTCGGCGACGAGTTCGTAGTGGGTGCAGCCGAGGACGAGCGCGTCGGTGCCCTGCGGGGTGCGGGCGGCGGCGTCGGCGATGGCGGCGGTGATGGCGTCGTCGCCGCCGTGTTCGATGGCGTCCGCGAGGCCGGGGCAGGCGACCTCGGTGATGTCGGCGGTGCCGCCGAAGTCACGGATGAGTCCGCGCTGGTAGTCACTGCCGGTGGTGGCCGGGGTGGCCCAGATGGCGACGCGGCCGCCGAGTGCGGCGGCGGGCTTGATCGCCGGGACGGTGCCGATGACGGGCAGCCCGGGCTCGAGTTCGGCGCGCAGGGCGGCGAGCGCGTGGACCGAGGCCGTGTTGCAGGCGATCACCAGGACGTCGGGCTCGAGGGCGGCCGCGGCCCGGCAGCAGCCGAGGGCCAGTTCGGTGACCTCTTCGGGCGTGCGCGGTCCCCACGGCATCGAGGCCGGGTTGGAGGAGAGCACCAGATCGACGTCGGGGCGCAGCTTCCGGAGGGCGTCGGCGGCGGCCAGCAGGCCGATTCCAGAGTCCATCAGTGCGATCTTCACGAGGCAAGACTTTAGTCGATCCCCCCGTCCCGGCCGGTTCTGCGGCAGACTGCCGGGGTGACCGTCCTGCTGTGGATCGCCGCGTTCTCCCTGCTGGTCTGGCTCTGGCTGGCGTGTTGCCACGGTCTGTTCTGGCGCACCGACGTCCGGCTGCCACCGCGTCGTCCGCCGGTGCGGTGGCCGCAGGTGGTGATTGTGGTGCCGGCCCGGGACGAGGCGTCGGTGCTGCCGGTGAGCCTGCCGACGCTGCTGGCGCAGAAGTACCCGGGGCGGGCGCGGGTGATCCTGGTGGACGACCACAGTTCGGACGGCACGGGCGCGGTGGCGGCGGAGCTGCGGACGATGGACGGGCTGGAGCTGACGGTGACCACCCCTCCCCCGCTGCCGCCGGGCTGGACGGGCAAGCTGTGGGCGCTGCGGCACGGGGTGGAGCTGGCCGGTCCGGACGCCGAGTACCTGCTGCTGACCGACGCGGACATCGCGCACGGCCCGGATTCGCTGGCCGAGCTGGTGGCCGCCGCCGAGGGCAACGGGCTGGCCCTGGTGTCGCAGATGGCCCGGCTGCGGGTGGAGACCGGTTGGGAGCGGCTGATCGTCCCGGCCTTCGTGTACTTCTTCGCCCAGCTGTACCCGTTCCGCCGGAGCAATCGCCCCGGCTCCCGGACCGCGGCCGCGGCGGGCGGCTGCTCGCTGGTGCGGCGGGAGGCGCTGGAGCGTGCGGGCGGGGTGGCGGCGATCCGGGGGGCGGTGATCGACGACGTGTCGCTGGCCCGGGCGGTGAAGTCCTCGGGCGGGCGCACCTGGCTGGGTCTGGCCGGGGAGGTGGACAGCGTCCGCCCGTACCGCCGGCTGGAGCAGTTGTGGCGGATGGTGTCGCGCAGCGCGTACGCCCAGTTGCGGCACTCGCCGGTGCTGCTGCTGGGAACGGTGCTGGGCCTGGCGCTGGTGTACCTGGTGCCGCCGGTGGCGACGGTGGCCGGTCTGGTGGCGGGAGCGCCGCTGGTGGCGGTGGCGGGCGGGGCGGCCTGGGCGCTGATGGCGGGCACCTACCTCCCGATGGTCCGGTACTACGGGCAGCCGGCGGCGGCCGTAGTGCTGCTGCCTTTCACGGCCTCGCTGTACCTGCTGATGACGGTGGACTCGGCGGTGCAGCACTGGCGGGGCCGGGGCGCGGCCTGGAAGGGCCGGACGTACTCGCGGGCATGAGCGACCCTGAGCGGCCCTGAGCGGATACGAGCAAGCATGAGCGGACACGAGCGGACACGAGCGGCACGGGAAAACCGCGGGCGCGCCGGGCCGGTCGGATCCATACTGCTCGGATGGACCGTCAGCGGATCTCCCGGCTCGCCCATGCCCACCACCCGATCGCGGCGCCGTTGTCGGACGGGTCGGTGGCCCGTCTGTTGGACCGCGCGCTGGCCGGGCAGGAGAGCGGCCGGGCGGTGGACCTCGGCTGCGGTGAGGGCGCGTGGCTGCTGCGGGCGCTGGCCGCGCGGCCGGGCTGGCGGGCGGTGGGGGTGGACGTGGACGCGGCGGCACTGACCCGGGCCCGGGAGACGGCGACCGCGCTCGGCGTGGTGGGCCGGATCGGCCTGCACCACCGGGACGCCCGGGAGTTCACCGACCGCGAGCCCTTCGACCTGGTGCTGTGCGTGGGCGCCACCCATGCCTTCGACGGGCTGCTGCCCACACTGGCGGCGGCCCGCGAACTCCTCGCTCCGGGTGGGCGGTTGCTGGTCGGCGACGGGTTCTGGGAGCGCGAGCCGTCCCGGGAGGCCCTGGACGGGCTGGGCGCCGTCCCGGAGGACTTCGCGGATCTGGCGACCACCACCGACCGGGTCCTCGCGGACGGTTGGACCCCGGTGTACGGGCACGTCAGCACGGCCCGGGAGTGGGACGACTACGAGTTCTGCTGGACGGGTTCGCTGGCCGAGTGGGCGCTGGACCACCCGGACCACCCGGACGCGGCGGCTGCCCGCGAGGCCGCGGACCGCCACCGCACCGACTGGCTGCGCGGCTACCGGGGAACGCTCGGCTTCGTCACCTATCTGCTGCGCCGCGACTGAATTCCCCGGCAGCGGCGACTACTTCTGCGTCCTGGCGAGGAAGTCGTCGATCAGCGGGGCGATTTCGGGCAGTTTCTCCTCCAGTGCGAAGTGCCCGGTGTCGAGGACGTGCAGTTCGACCCCGGGCAGGTCGCGCAGGTAGGCGCGGGCGCCGGCCTCGGTGAAGAAGGGGTCGTTGCGCCCCCAAACCACCAGGGTGGGCGGCTGGTTGGCGCGCAGCCAGTCCTGCCAGACCGGGTAGAGCTCGACGTTCGAGAAGTAGTCGAGGGCCAGTTCGACCTGGATGTCCTTGCGGCCGGGCAGGTCGAGGAAGTGCTGGTCGAGGGTCCAGCCGTCCGGGGCGACCAGGCTCGGGTCGCCGGTGCCGCCCTCGTACTGGCTGCGGGTGATGTCCAGGGTGAGGATCGACCGGGCGACCTCCTCGGCGCCGGGAACGCCGCGCCGGTGGGCGATGAACTCCCTTGCCTGGTCGGAGAGTCCCTCCTCGTACGCGTTGCCGTTCTGGACCACCAGGCCGGTGATCCACTCCGGCCGGCGGGTGGCCAGCCGCAGGCCGACCGGTGCGCCGAAGTCGAAGACGTACATCGCGAAGCGGTCCAGGCCGAGGGCGAGGCAGAAGCGCTCGATGACGTCGGCGAGGGTGTCGAAACGGTACGGGAAGGCGTCGGGCGCGGGGCTGTCGCTGTTGCCGAAGCCCGGGTAGTCAGGGGCTATCAGGCGGTAGCGGGTGCCGAGCGCGTCGAGCAGCCGGGCGTACTGATGGGAGGCGGAGGGGAAGCCGTGCAGCAGCAGGAGAACGGGGGCGTCGGCCGGGCCGGTCTCGCGGTAGAAGACGCGCAGGCCGTCGAGGTCGACGTGGCGGTGGTGGACGTGCGGGATCGTCAGCTCGCTCATAACTAACCATTAAACAGCATCTGAATGGTTAGGCAAGGGGTTCGTTAGAGCGAACTGATCGACCGTCATCCGCCTGCCGGGGTTCAGCGCTTCTGCAGCTGCTCCCGCTGCACCAGGTAGTCCAGCACCTCGGGCATCGCCTCGACGCCGCCGGCCTTGGTCGGCGAGGTGCGGTACTCGCCCTGGACGACCACCGTCGGCAGCTCGTTGACTCCGTACCGGACGAACTGGACGACCGCGTCGTCCACCGACCGGCCGACCTCGGCGGAGCGGTAGGCCGCGCGGAAGCGCTCGGCGTCGACGCCGTGGCGCACCGCCCAGTCGGTGGCGGCCGCCTCGGTGGTGAGGTCGGCGCCGTCGGTGTGGATCGAGCGGAAGGCACTGGTCTGCAGCTGCTCGACCAGGCCGAGGCGCTCCAGCGTGTAGTACAGGCGCGCATGGGCACGCTGCACGCCCTCGTCCGGGCTGCCCTGCCAGATCGCCGGGACCCGGCGCAGCGCGACGTCGGCGCGGTGCTTCTCCGCCCAGGCCTGCAGCGGCTGCTCCAACGCCTGGGAGTGACTGCAGTCGTACCAGAAGAACTCGACGGCCTCGGTGCGGGCGCTCTCACGCACCGGCTGAGCGTGGTCGAGCTTGACGAACTGGGCACCCTCGGTGGGGGGTTGATGGGTCACCGCACCGGCCTGGACGGGGGACACGGCGATCCCGGCGGCGACGGCGAGCAGGACGGCGGACCGCAGCAGCGAATTCGAGTTCACATCGGGCAGTTTGCTGGTGACGGTCCGTTTCCGGCGAGTCGGTACGGAACGGCTGGCCCGGATTCGCTCGAACGGCGTAACTGGGCTCGTCCCGTAGCGCGCGTCGGCGCGCGTCGGGGCTCGGCGGCGCGCGTCGGCACGTCGGAGCTCGGCGCGCCGGTGGCGGTCATCGGCGCTCGGCGGCCGGAGGGCCCTGCCGTCAGCGAGCGGGATCGTCCGTCCAGACCTCGGCGACCAGCCGCTGCCAGTCGTCCACCACCGCGCCCAGCTCGAAGTGCTCCAGCGCGTGCGCCCGGGCGGCCGCGCCGAGGCCCGCGCCGTTGCAGGACAGCACCTTGGCCAGCGCCTCGGCCAGCGCGAGCGGGTCCCCCGGGGCGACCAGCGCTCCGGTGGCACCGTCCCGGACCACCTCGCGCACCCAGCCGACGTCGGTCGCCACAGCCGGCACCCCCGCCAGGGCCGCCTCGATCAGCGCGCCGGGCACGCCCTCGCTGTCGCTGGTGAGCAGCAGCGCGTCGGCGGCCCGGTAGAGCGGCGCCGGGTCGGGCAGCGGGCCGAGGAAGTGGGCGCGGGCGGCGGCCGGGTGGCGGGCCAGTGTCTCCAGCAGCGGGCCGTCCCCGGCGACGGCCATCCGGACGTCGGGAAGCCGGTCGAGTACGTCGAGGGCGAGGTCGAGCCGCTTCTCGGGGGATATCGCGCCGATCCAGGCGACCAGCAGGACGTCCGCGGGCAGACCCAGGGCGTGTCGGGCGGCGCGCCGGTCGGCCCGGCCGTCGGCGGGCGGATAGCTCTCGGCGGCACGGGAGTTGGGGATCACCCGGACCTTGCCCCCGGGCAGCCGGAACTGCTCCTCCAGCACCTCGCGCGCCTCGTCGGTGAGGGTGGTGACGGCGGCGGCACGGTGCATCAGGGCGCCGCCGCGCAGTCTGCGCAGCCGGTTGGCGGTCCAGTAGCGGGGGTGGCCGACGGAGACGTAGACGAAGGGGGTGCGGGTGCCGACCAGGGCGAGGGCGCAGGCGGCCAGGGTGTCGGAGCCGTGGGCGAGCACGACGTCGGCGACCCGGGCGGCGGAGCGCAGCGCCCGCAGGGTGGTGGGGCGCAGGCGGCCGGGGCCGAGTACGGCGGCGGCGCGCACCCTGGCGGTGTCGGGACACCCCTCTCCGCAGGTGCCCGGTACGGCCGTCCCGGCGGTGCACACCCCCGATACGACCGCACCCGGCCGCGCGGGTGGCACGGCCGGGTGCGGGGCGAGGGCGCACAGCGCGGAGGCCTGGCCCCGGCGGCGCAGTTCCCGGTGAAGGTCACGGGCGAAGTTCTGGGCGCCGCCCCGGCGTTCGTCGCTGATCAGGTGCAGGACACGCGGGCGGACTCCGGCCGAATCGGCCGCCGTGTGGTCGGGCATGGACCGACCTTGGCACAGCGCTTCGCCCGGTACAGCCCCTTCGCGCAACCTCGCGGTGGCCCGCGCGCCCGCGCCCGTACACCCGGTGTGCGCTGAAGGGCCGCCGTCGTGCGCCGGTTGCGACCGCCCTGCGCCCCGTTTCACCCCCGGCCGCACCACGGTGCCGCCCTCCGCTCCCTCGTACCCCTTGTGTCAAGGACCGGCTCACACCATCGGGCGGGGAACGAGCTGTAAGACGCCGATAGGCCGGTACGCGGAGGGCCTGCGCATCAGCCGGGTGCGCCGGGTCGGGCCGGGACGGGGGGTCGGGCCGACCGGTCGGCCGGTTACGCGGATCGGGTGAACGCGGGTTGGACCTCGCCCCTGGCCGGTCGGCAGGATGTCCGGCCGGGGCCCTGCCGTACTGCCCCATCTCCCCCTTCCCCGTTCGGATTTGGAGTCACCCGGTGTTCAAGGGATTCCGCAGCTTCCTGCTGCGCGGAAACGTGGTGGACCTCGCGGTCGGCATCGTGATCGGCGCGGCCTTCACCGCCGTCGTCACCGGGTTCGTCAGCGCCTTCCTCACCCCGCTGGTCGGGGTCGCCACCGGTGCGGTCGGCGACTTCACCCAGAAGACCTTCGAGGTCGGTGGCACCAAGTTCCCGTACGGCCTCTTCGTCAACGCCGTGATCGGGTTCGTCCTGGTCAGCGCGGTGATCTACTTCGCCGTGGTGGTGCCGGTCGGCAAGCTGCAGGACCGCTTCGAGAAGGCCAAGCCCGCGCCGGCCGCCAAGGTAGAGTGCCCGGAGTGCCTGAGCTCGATCCCGGCCGCCGCGACCCGCTGCTCGTTCTGCACCACCGAGGTCGCCGCCCGGCCGGGCCTGCCCGCGCAGTCCCAGCCGCTGCAGACGCACTGACGTCCTGACGGCGGCCTGTGGAGCGCTCCTGCGGCCGGCTCGGATCGTCCGCCGTGGGCGCTGACGGGAAATTTATTCCCGAAACATTCACGAGCCCCCGCCGCACCGTCGGCGGGGGCTCGAATGCGCCCGCGCACGCCCCGTCCGCAAAAGTTTCTCCATGAGGCCCCGCCCGTCCACCGGCCGGTCACCGCAAGACTTTCCCGGCCGCCGCGTCCGGGCGCTGTTCGATCACTGACGGGGCGCCAGGGTTGTCCGGAACTGAGCGCCAGTATGTCCGTTCTTCCTACTTTCGAAACCTTTGTGCGAGCGAAGACTGTGTAAACACTCGAACTGCTCCCTCTCCCGCTCTCCTCAGCAGGCGCATTGTGGGCTTACCGTATGCCCCATGACCTCGCCCCGCTCCTACGACGGAGTCGGCTACCCCTCTCCGTCCTTCTCCTCCGGCACGCCGATCTACGACAGCCTCGTGGCTGAGCGCGGCGTTCCCCAGATCGCACCCATCAACGTGCCGGCCGCCCTGCCGCCGGCCCTGTCCTCCGGTTACGGATCCGGCCTCGGCCAGTCCTACGAGAACCGGTACGGCAACGGGTACGAGACCCCCGGCAGCAACCTCCCCGCGCTGCCGCCCGCCCGCCTCGCCCTGGGCCCCGGCCCGAGCAGCGGCCCCTCCGCCGGCCCGGCCACGGCGTACATCCCCGCGCAGTCCGCGCCGGCGTACGCCTCCGCCCCGCAGCCGCCGGCCCCCGGATACGGCGCCCCCCAGCCGTACCAGCGGCCGCAGCCCGCCGCCCCGGCCTTCGCCCAGACCGCCAGCGGCGGCTACCAGCCCACCGGCGGCCAGAGCTTCGGCGGCCAGAACACCTTCATCGGCCAGGGCGGCCAGCAGACCTTCGGCGCGCAGTCGACCGGCGGACCGGCCGGTTTCGGCCAGGGCCAGCCCGGTGGCCTCCCGCAGGGCGGTCCGCAGAGCTTCGGCGGCCAGCAGTCCTTCGGCGGTCCGAACCCGGCCGGCCCCGGCGACCAGGGCTTCGGCGGCGCCCAGCTGCGCCCGGCCATGGCGCCGGTCGCGCCGGTCCGCCCGATGCAGCCGCAGCGGCCGGGCCCGTACGGCGAGCCCGCCGGCTTCCAGCAGGGCGGCTACCAGCCGCAGGGCCAGGGCTACTGAGCCACTGGCACCACGGGGCCGCCCCACCGGCTCGCACCCGCACCACCTGAGCACCACCCGGCGACCCCTGAACGCCGGGCGAACGGAGAAACGGGTCATCCACGGACCGCCCGGAACGCCCCCCACGGCGTACCGGGCGGTCCGTGCGCGTACCGGCACCATCGCGCTCGAAGCGCCCCGGGGGCCGTGCGACCGGCCGGAACGCTGCTGGCAGGATGGGGGAATGCAGCTCACCGGACTCCACGTCTACCCAGTCAAGTCGATGTACCGCCTGAGCCCGGACACCGCCGCGGTCCACCCCTGGGGTCTGGCCGGAGACCGGCGCTGGATGCTCGCCGACCCCACCGGGCGCTTCGTCAGCCAGCGCGAGAACGCCGCCCTCGGGCAGATCCGGGTCCACCCGCTGCCCGACGGCACGCTGACGCTGACCGCCCCCGACGGCTCCCGGATCGAGGTCGCCGCCCCCGCCGTCGCCGCCGGCGCCCCGGTCGCCGAGGTCGAGGTCTGGGGCACCCGCTTCCGCGCCGTCGAGGCCGCCCAGGAGGCGCACCTGTGGATCGCCGAACACCTCGGCGACTACCGCCTGGTGCACCTGGACGACCCGCGCGCCCGGCCCGTCGACCCCGAGTACGGCGAGCCCGGTGACACCGTCTCGATGGCCGACGGCTTCCCGCTGCTGCTCACCACCACCACCTCGCTGGACCGGCTCAACGAGCTGATCGCCGCCGAGCACCCGGAGGGCCACGAGACCCTGCCGATGGAACGCTTCCGCCCCAACGTGGTGGTCAGCGGCTCCGAGCCCTGGGCCGAGGACGGCTGGCGCCGGATCCGGATCGGCGCGCTCACCTTCAAGGTGGTCAAGCCCTGCGGCCGCTGCGTGGTCACCACCACCGACCAGGAGAGCGGCGAGCGGCGCGGCCCCGAGCCGCTGCGCACCCTGGCCCGGCACCACAAGCTGCTGCGCAAGGCCGCGTTCGGGCAGAACCTGATCCCCGAGCGGCCGGCCGGCGTCGGGGGCGACGTGCTGGGCACGCTGCGGCTCGGCGACGACGTCGAGGTCCTGGAGGACGGGGCGCACTGGCCTGCCGACGGGCACTGAGCCGCCGACGGGCGCTGAGCCGTCGGCGGGCGCCGGCCGGAGCTGGGCGGGTGACCGTTCCGCGGGCGGCTGTTCCGCGGGCGGCCTGCCGGTACGGAAGAACCCCGGCCGTACGCGCCCGGCGAGGAACTCCGACTGTGCGCGCTCGTTGAAACAAGTGGTCGGAACCTGTGGCCGCGGTGGGCGCCCCCGGTGTCCGCGCGGCGACGGGCGGCCGGGCCGACCGCCCGGGCGGGCCAGGACGGGCGGCCGGATCACCCGCCGGGGCGCGCTACGGTGGGCGGACGGCCCGCGCACCCCCGCGCCCACGGCCCGTTGATCGCCGGCACGACGAAGGTGGGGACGACAGACCGTCATGGCTGAGCACAGGGTCCGGGTCACCCAGGACAGCGCATCCCGCTGGCGTCGCCGCGCGGGCGAGTACGACACGCTCACGGAGGCCCTGGCGGCCGCCGAGCCGGGCGACACCGTGACCGTCCGGCCGGGCACCTTCCGGGAGAACGTGCTGCTGGACAAGCCGGTGACGATCGTCCCGGCCCAGGGCCCGGGCACCGTCCGGATCGAACCGGCCTCCGGAGTGGCGATCACCGTCACCGCCGCCGCGACCGTGGAGGACCTGGTCGTCGAGGGCGGTGACAGCTCCACTCCGGCCGTCCTGGTCACCGGGCCGCAGGCGACGCCCGCGTTCCGCGGTTGCCGGATCGAGACCCGCTCCGCCACCGGGGTCGAGGTCAACGGCGGGGCCCGGCCGACCCTGCGCGGTTGCGTGGTCGCCAACCCGGGCGGGCTCGGGCTGCGGCTGCGCGGCGAGGGAACGGCCGCCGCCTTCGAGGACTGCGAGGTCGCCGCGGCCGGCCAGGCCGGACTCGCCGTCCTCGGCGGAGCGACCGCCGCGCTGGACCGCTGCCGGGTGCACCACGCCTCCGGCGCCGGCGTGCTGCTCTCCGACCCGGGCAGCGCGGCCGAGCTCACCGGCTGCGAGATCTACGAGATCCGCGGCTGCGGCGTGCAGGCCGAGGCGCAGGCGGGCGGACGGCTGGTCGACTGCGACATCCACCGGGTCACCGGCAACGGCCTGACCCTGGACGGTGAGGCCGAACTGGTGCTCACCGGCTGCCGGGTGCACGACCTGCCGGAGAACGGCGCCGACCTGCGCGGACGCGCCAGGCTCAGCCTCGTCCACAGCACCGTCCGGGACTTCGGGCGCGGGGCGCTGTCGGTCTGGGACCAGGGCACCGAGGCGGTCGCCGAGTCCTGCCAGATCCACGGCTCCACCGGCGAGTACCCGGCACTGTGGGTCAGCGACGGCGCCCGGCTCACCCTCACCGACTGCTCGCTGCACGACCTGCCGGACGCGCTGTTCGTCCTCGACCGGGACTCCGCCGCCGTCGCCCAGGGCTGCTCGTTCAGCCGGATCCGCAGCTCGGCGGTCTCGGTCAGCGGTGGAGCCACGGTCTCGCTGGCCTCCTGCCGGGTGCAGGAGGCCGGGACCGGACTCTGGTTCCGCGACCACGGCAGCGGCGGGCTGCTGACCGACTGCGAGATCTCCGACGTCGCCACCGGCGTGATCGTCACCAAGGGCGCCGACCCGGTGCTGCGCGAATGCACCGTACGGGCGAGCACGGACGCCGGGGTGTACGTCTCGGCGCAGGGGCGGGGCACCTTCGAGGACTGCCGGGTCTCGCACGGCAAGGGCTTCGGCTTCCACATCATCGACGGGTGCCGCACCCAGCTGACCCGCTGCCGGGCGGAGCAGAACGAGCGGACCGGGTTCGAGTTCTCCGAACCGGGACCGATCGCCGAGGGGTGCACCTCGGACGACGTGGCACCGGCCGCTCCGGCGGGCGCGAGGACCTCCGGACTGCCGGACCTGCCGAGCCCACGGACGGCCCAACTGATCGCGGCCACACCCGTGTTGACCGCCGCATCGATGTCCTCGGCGGCCTCGGCCGCTTCGGCCGCCGCGGCGGCGACCTCCGCGATCGCGCCGATCCCGGACTGCCGGCCGGCCGACGAGGCACTCGCCGAGCTGGACTCGCTGGTCGGACTGGCCACGGTGAAGCAGGAGGTGCGCACCCTGATCGATCTGATCTCGGTCGGCCGGCGCCGCCGCCAGGCCGGGCTCAAGGCGCCCTCGCTGCGCCGGCACCTGGTCTTCACCGGTGCCCCGGGCACCGGCAAGACCACCGTCGCCCGGCTGTACGGCGAGATCCTCGCCTCGCTCGGGGTGCTCCAGCGCGGGCACCTGGTCGAAGTGGCCCGGGTCGACCTGGTCGGCGAGCACATCGGGTCCACCGCGATCCGCACCGCCGCCGCCTTCGACCGGGCGCGCGGCGGGGTGCTCTTCATCGACGAGGCGTACGCGCTCGCGCCCGAGGACGGCGCGCGGGACTTCGGGCGGGAGGCGATCGACACCCTGGTCAAGCTGATGGAGGACCACCGGGACGAGGTGGTCGTCATCGTGGCGGGCTACACCGCCGAGATGGAGCGCTTCCTGTCGGCCAACCCCGGTGTCTCGTCACGGTTCTCACGCACCATCACGTTTCCCGACTACACGGCGGACGAGCTGCTCGAGATCGCCCGGGCGCAGTGCGCGGAGCACGAGTACGCGCTCTCCGACGCCACCGAGGACGCGCTGCTGGAGCACTTCGCCCGGCTGGAGCGCGGCCCCAACTTCGGCAACGGGCGCACCGCTCGGCAGGTGTTCGAGACCATGGTCGAGCGCCACGCGGTGCGGGTGGCGGCCCTGGCCGATCCGTCCACGGAGGAGCTGCAACTGCTGGTCCCGGCGGACCTGCCGACCGTGCCGCTGCCGTAGGGGTCGGGAACTCGCCGACGGCTTCGAGCCGTCGGGGGTGCATGGGCATGCTTCTGAACGGCGCGGCGGGCGGATTGCTGTTACCGGCTGGACTGGTGGTTCTGTTCTTCCTCGGTGCGGTGGTGCGGCGGTTCTACCGCCGGCCGGCGGCGGTGGAACCGGGCACCTCGGCGGGCGGCCGGGGCGCGGGGGCGACCGCGACGGAGGAGTTGCACGCGCTGCTCTACCCGAGCAAGCGGGTGCAGCTGGAACAGCGGCGGATCGAACTGGTGCTGCGGGACGACGAGCACGACGGTGCGCCGAAGCGCACGGGGATCGACCTCGCGGGTGGGCGGGCGGTGATCCGGCGGCGGACGGTGTGACGGTTGACGGGCTGACGGGGCGACGGGCTGACGGGCTGACGGGCTGACGGGGGACGGGGGACGGGGTGACAGCTGACGGATGACAGAATCTGAAATCTGTCATCCGTCAGCTGTTAGCTGTTAGCTGTCTTCTGTCAGTTGTCAGCCCGTCCAGGCGCCGCCGGCCAGGAAGGACTCCATCGCGGCCCGGTACGGCGCGATGTCGATCCGCTCGCCGGCCAGCCAGTCGTCCGAGTAGTACTTGTCCAGGTAGCGGTCCCCCGGATCGCAGATCAGGCTGACCACGCTGCCCGTCCGACCGGCCGCCCGCATCTCCGCGACGATCCGCAGTGCGCTCCACAGCCCCGTCCCGGTGGAGGCCCCCGCCTTCTTCCCGAGCACCTGCTCGAGCACCCGCACCGCGGCGATCGAGGCGGCGTCCGGCACCTTCATCATCCGGTCGACCGCGCCCGGCACGAAGCTCGGCTCCATCCGGGGCCGTCCGATGCCCTCGATCCGGGAGCCGCTCGTGCAGACGGCACCCGGGTCGTGGTTGACCCAGCCGTCGAAGAAGCAGGAGTTCTCCGGGTCCGCGACGCAGATCCGGGTGTCGTACTGCATGTAGTGCACGTACCGGGCGATGGTCGCCGAGGTGCCGCCCGTCCCGGCGGTGGCGACGATCCAGGCCGGCTCGGGGTGAGGCTCCAGGCGCAGCTGGGCGAAGACCGACTCGGCGATGTTGTTGTTGCCGCGCCAGTCGGTGGCCCGCTCGGCGTAGGTGAACTGGTCCATGTAGTGCCCGCCGGTCTCCTCGGCGAGCCGCGCGGAGGCCTCGTACACCTCGTCCGAGCGCTCGACCAGGTGGCACTCGCCGCCGTGGAACTCGATCAGGTCGATCTTGGCCTGGCTGGTGCTCTTCGCCATGACCGCGATGAACGGCACCCCGATCAGCTGGGCGAAGTACGCCTCGGAGACGGCGGTGGAGCCGCTGGAGGCCTCGATCACCGGCTTGCCGGGGCGGATCCAGCCGTTGCAGAGCCCGTACAGGAAGAGCGAGCGGGCGAGGCGGTGCTTGAGCGAGCCGGTCGGGTGGGTGGACTCGTCCTTGAGGTAGAGGTCGATCCCCCACTCTGCCGGCAGCGGGAAGCGCAGCAGGTGGGTGTCGGCGGAGCGGTTCGCGTCGGCCTGGACCTTGCGCACCGCCTCCTTGAGCCAGGCGCGGTAGTTCGGGTCCGAGCGGTCGACGTCGACGGTCGGCTCGATGCCGAGGCTCACACCGGACTGGGTGCTCATGGTCACTTCTCCCTCATTGCGGCCCCCGTTGCTCACTACGAGTGTATGAGAGTCACGATAAGTGACCGTTTTCGGAGGCACAGCTTCCGCTTATCGCGCTTGGGCCGCACTCCCGTCATCGCGCCCGGACCGCACTCCCGCCACTACACCGGGACGGCCTGCGGGTCCGCCAGGTACGGTCCCCAGCCGAGCTCGGCCGCGCCCGCGAGCGCGCCGTGCGCCAGCTCCGCGCCGACGATCGGCACCCGTCCGCTGCGGCCCCACAGGCTACGCTCGGCGACCACCGCGCGCAGGCGGTCGGGGGCGGCTTCCAGGAGGTCGAGGTGGAGTCCGCTGAGCACCACCCGGTCCGGGTTGAGGATGTTGGCGACCCCGGCCAGTCCGAGCCCGAGCCGGTCGATCACGTGCTCCACCGCCGCCCGCGCCCGCTCGTCGGTCGCGGCCGCCCAGCACAGTTCGCGCGCCTGGTCGAGCAGCGGGCGCCCCGGCTCCGGGGTGAGGCCGGCGGCGGCGAACAGCGCGTCGGGGTCGGTTTCGGAGTTGAGGCAGCCCCGGTTGCCGCACACGCAGGGACGGCCCTGCGGGTCGACGGTGAGGTGGCCGACCTCCAGGGCGAGCCCGGCACTGCCGGTGTGCAGGTGGCCGTCGATCACCAGGGCGCCGCCGACGCCGCGGTGGCCGGAGGTGACGAAGAGCAGGTGCCGGGCGCCGCGCCCGGCCCCGTGCCGGTACTCGGCGAGCGCGGCGAGGTTGGCGTCGTTGGCGATGGCGGTGGGCAACGGCCGCACCGCGTTCGGGCCGTGGTCGGCACGGCCGACCTCGACGTCGTACAGGTCGGCGACCGGCGTGCCGCTGGGCCAGGCGAAGTGCAGCGCGGCGAGCGCGGTGCCGTCCGGCTCGGTGACCGGGTTGGGCAGCGCGAGCGCGGCCGCCAGGCAACGACGGCTGGTCGAGCGGGCCAGTTCGGCGCCGGCCTGGGCGACCGCGCGCAGCATCCGGACCGGGTCGGTGGCGGCGGGCAGCGGCAGGTGGACCGGCGGGTCGAGGAGTCCGCCGAGGCCGGCCAGGGTGACGCTCAGCCCGTCGGCGTGGATCTGCCCGGCGACCACGACCGGGCCCTGCGGGTCGATCGCCAGGCGGTGCGAGGGGCGGCCGCGGCCACCGCCGGCCGGGCGCGAGTCGACGGTGATCAGGCCGAGCGCCTCCAGTTCGGCCGTGACCGCGCCGGCGGTCGCCCGGGTGACGTCCAGCGCGCGGGTGAGCGCGGAACGGGTGGGCGTCTGGCCGGTGTGGATCAGCGAGAGCGCAGGACCGAGCAGCGTCCGACCGCGGTCGGGGGCCGCGCGGCGGTGGGCGTCGCGCTGCGCGTCGGGGTCGGTCCCGGAGCGGGGCCGCAGGCTTGAAGGTGAGAGCTGCACGCCCCTATTGTTACTTTGTGCCGCTTCGAAACAAAATCCGTGCCCACCGCCACCCCGACGACGCCTCCCCACAGTCTCGCAGCACACCCCCGGCGCCCGACAGACCCTGGGGCGCCGCGCGGCTCGCACTCACCGCCTTCTTCGCCGTCGACGGCTTCCTGTTCGCCGCCTGGGTCGTCCGCATCCCGGACGTCCGCAGCCAGGTCAGCGCCTCGCACAGCGCCCTCGGACTCGCCCTGCTCTGCCTGTCGATCGGCGGCGTCGCCACCATGCCGGTGGTCGGCCGGCTCTGCCTGCGGTACGGATCCCGCCCGATGACGGTCGGCTCGCTCGCCCTGGTCAGTCTCTCCATACCGCTGCCCGCGCACGCCCACTCGGTGTACTCCCTGGGCGGGGCGCTGCTGCTGTTCGGCGCCGGGTACGGCGGCGCCAACGTCGCCATGAACAGCGCCGCCGTCGACTTGGTGGCGCAGCTGCGCCGACCCGTCATGCCCAGCTTCCACGCCGGGTACAGCCTGGGCGGGCTGGTCGGCGCGGGCTTCGGAGGGTTGCTCGCCGGCCGGCTGACCACCGCGTGGGCGCTCGCGCTCGGCGGGCTGCTGGGGCTGGCCGTCACCGTCGGCGCGGGCGTCGTGCTGCTGTGCAGCCCGGCGGTGCCGATGGTCGCGCCGGAGCGCGGCGGTGGCGGGTCCGGGGCCGGGTCCGGAGCTGCGTCCCCGTCCGGGGCCGGGGCCGGGTCCGGGGCTGGTGCGGGCCCGGGTGAGGGCCCGGGTGAGGGCCCGGGTGAGAACTCCGCCACGGGAACGGCTGAGAACTCCGCTGGTCGCCCGGCCGGGGCACACGTCCGGCTGCTGGTGCTGATGTTCGGGCTCACGGCGTTGTGCACGGCGTACGGCGAGGGCGCGATCGCCGACTGGACCACCCTCCACCTCACCGACGACGTGCACGCGAGCGCGGGAACGGCCGCCGGCGGGTACGCCGCGTACGCCTTCGCCATGACCAGCGGGCGGGTGGGCGGCACCTGGCTGTCCATACGGCTCGGCCAGAACCGGCTGATGCTGCTCGGCGGGACGACTGCGGCGGTCGGCATGCTGGTCGCCGCTCTGGCTCCCGCGGTGCCGCTGGCCATCGGCGGGTTCATCCTGGTCGGCCTCGGGCTGGCCAACCTGTTCCCGCTCGCGATCGCGCGTGCCGGTGCGACGGGCGGGCCTCAGGGCGTCGCGCTCGCCTCGACGCTCGGGTACGGCGGGATGCTGATCGGGCCGGTGGTGATCGGTTTCCTCGCCGACGCGGCCGGACTGCCGCTGGCCCTCACCACGGTCGCGGTCGCGGCCACGACGGCGGCCCTGCTGCCGCTGACGGTCGGACGACGCTGACGAGCGGCGGGCGGGGCAACGGCCGACAGGTGACGAATGACAGCGAACGGATAACAGATTTCATCATCTGTCATCCGTTCGGTGTCATCCGTCCTTAGCCCCGCACCCGACGGATCCACCCCACAGGTGGCAGGATGCGGACCCATGACCACCACCGGACGCATCCAGGTACTGCGGGCGAGCGAGCGCCCGGCCACCACGTGGCTCAACGGGGGCGGGGTGACCAGGGAGGTCGCCGGGTTCCCCGCCGGAGCAGGGCTGAACGACTTCGACTGGCGGGTGAGCCTCGCCGACGTGGCCTCGGCCGGGCCCTTCTCGCCGTTCCCCGGGATCGACCGGGTGATCACCCTGGTCGAGGGCACGGGCATGGCGCTCACCGTGGACGGTGTCGAGCAGGTGGTCGACGCCCCGTTCCGCCCGTTCGCCTTCCCCGGCGACGCCACGACCGACTGCCGGCTGCTGGGCGGTCCGGTGGTGGACTTCAACGTGATGACCCGCCGCGGCCGGATCGAGGCCGCCGTGGACCTGATCACCGAGCCCGGCGCCGTCCAGCTCCCGCCCGCCGCGACCCTCCTGCTGGTCTGCCTCGCCGGTTCGGTCACCCTCGACGCCACCGCGCTGACCCGCTACGACGCCGCGCTGCTCGACACCCCCGGCACCCACGCGCTGCGGCCCGACGGGGTCACCGCCGCCGTCACCTTCCGTACCGCCACCGCAAGTTGAGCAGCCCGCTGCCCGTGCCCCCGGAGCGACCGGGGGCACGGGCAGCGGCGGCCGCCACGCCGACGGCGAGCCGTCAGCCGCAGAACACCGGCGTGGCGTTCGCCGGGTCCAGGGCGTTGGTCACCAGGTGCAGCGCCGTCGGCGAGAACGCGATCGCCACGTGCTCGGCCAGCGTGACCGGGCAGTGGTCCTGCAGCACCTCGTTGTCCACGTCCGGCCCGTTCAGGAACTGGGTCCGCCAGGGAGTGACGACCTCGTCGTACACCGTCGAGATCACCGTGTAGTGCACGCCCGGTACGGTGTCCGGCCGCGAGGCCATGGTGGCGTTGAAGTCGGAGCCGACCGCCTGGTCGCGGCAGGCCTGGCAGACGGTGTAGATCAGGTCGGCCACGCCCGGGAAGTACGGCGCCAGCCTGGTGATCCCGTCGAGGGTCGTGCCGTGGTTGGACGGCGCCAGGCCGACCAGCGTGTCCACCTTCGAGGCCCCGCCGAGGAACTTGAGGTAGTAGTTCGGCAGCATGCCGCCCTGCGAGTGCCCGACGACGTCGACCTTGGCCGCACCGGTCGCGGACCTCACCAGGTCGACGAAGTGGGCGAGTTGGGCCGCCGACGTGGGCACCGCTCCGAGGCCTCCGATCGGCAGCAGCAGACCGCTGCCGGTGGAGGTGATGCCGGGGATGGTGCCGTAGTCGACGGCGAAGACGCAGTAGCCGAGGCCCTTGAGCAGCGGGGAGAGCGCCAGCCAGTTCTCGTAGCGGTTGGCGAAGGTGCCGTGCACCAGCACCACCGGGTAGGGGTGCGCGGCGGACGGTCGGCAGCTCCAGTCGTTGGCGCCGGGAGGTGAGGCCACCGAGTCGCCGTCGGGCGGGAGTTCGGTCGCGGCGGTGACGGCGGGAGCCGCCGCGGGCGCCGCCATGGCGGGGGCCGCCGCCGCGCCGACCAGCAGCGCGCCCGCCAGTACCGCCGCGCCGAAGGCTCCGCCGAGCCGACGGCGCAAGGGAGTTGAGGAGAAGCGGAGAAGTGGGGTTCTCAACTGTTGCCTCCACAGCCGAAGTTTGTTACCAACAGGTAACCCGAGTGGCTCAATGATGCGGTCGCCCCTCCGGCCCGGCCCTTGGGCGTTCCCCAGACCTGGACGGTGTTCTCTGTGACCGGTCACAACGCACCCCACTGCGCCCCCACGAACCGCACCACCGCAGTGCCCACGAACCGCCCCACCGCAGTGCCCACGAACCGCCCCACCAGCTCCCCCGCGGACCCGGCCGATCAACCCGCCCCGGCCGACCAAGCCGCCCCGTGGCGCGTCCCGGTGATCGGCGGACTCCCGGCCGACCAGCGACTCCTCGGCGGCGTCCGCGAGTTGGCCGCAAGCGTGGTCACCGCCCTGCTGGACCGCGTGCCGATCTACCGCCGTCTCCCCCGTGAGCAGCTCACCGGCGAGCTCACCCGGGACGCCGAGCGCCGCATCCGCGCCCTCGCCCACGCCGTCCGCACCGGACTCCCCGCCCCCGCCGAGGAGTTCACCGCCGTACGCGAGGCCGCCGCGCGCCGCGCCGAGGAGGGCCTGCCGCTGGACGCGGTCCTGCTCGCCCACCACCTCGGGCTGGAGGTCTGCTGGGAGTTCCTCACCCGGGACGCCCACGCCGGTGACGCCGCCGACCTGCTGCTGCTCAACCGCCTGCTGCTCGACCAGCTCCGCCGGGCCACCATCGCCGCCGGTACCGGATTCCTTGACGGTCAGCGCTCGGCCGGCGACCGGCGCTCCACCGCCCGGCAGTCCCTGCTCACCGCCCTGCTCGCCGGCACCCCCGCCGCGGAAGCCGCCGCCCGGGCCGGGACGGAGCTACCGGCCGGCTACGCCGTGCTCTGCCTGTCCCTCGCCGACCACCCGGACGAGCACTCCCCCGGCGTCGATCCGGGCATCGCCGCCCGCCGCAAGCTCCGCCGCTTCGGCGCCGAACTCGACCACCGCACCCGGCAGTCGGCGCTCACCTCGCTGACCCCCTCGGGCGGCCTGGTGCTCCTCCCGCTCGACACTCCGCCGGACCGGTCCGCCGATCCGTCCGTCGGGGAGGCCGCAGCGGAGCCGTGGCCCCAGCTCGCCGCCGCCCTCGCCGCCGCGGCTCGCGCGGCCGGTGTGCCCGTGCTGGCCGGAGCCTGCGCCGCGACACCCGCCGAAGTGCCCGGCGCCGCCGCCCTCGCCTACGAAGTCCTGGACGTCGCCAGGGCGTTCGGCCTCCCGCCCGGGTTGCACCGGCTGGACGACGTCCTACTGGAGTACCAGTTGACCCGGCCCAGCCGGGCCCGCTCCCGGCTCGCCGCCCTGCTCGAACCGCTCGCCGACGGCGGGGAATTGCTCACCACCCTGCGCACCCACCTGGCCGGCGGCCTCAACCGCCGCCACACCGCGAGCGCCCTGCACCTGCACCCGAACACCGTCGACTACCGGCTGCGCCGGATCGCCGTCCTCACCGGCCTGGACCCGGCGCGCCCGGCCGACGTCCTGCGGATCACCGCCGCCATCGCCGCGCGGACCGCCGAACAGTCGGCCCCGGCTCGCCAGCCAGCCGAACGTCCTTCCCCTGCAGCCCAGTTGTGACGGCATGCTGCCCGCGCCACCGGGTACGGGGGCGCAGGCAGCGGTGATGGGCCGGGCCTCAGCAGGTCAGGTTGGCGTGGGAGCCCCCACCCAGCCGTCCAGCGTGGACCAGGTCCGCGGCCCGACCACGCCGTCCTGTCCGATGCCGGCGCAGCGCTGGAAGGTCCACCCGGCGGTGTCGGTCGCCGGGCCCGGACACCGTCCACGTCCAGGTTCGGGCTCCCGAACGAGTAAGGCGATGCTCAGCCCTGCTCCCCCGGCAACCGCAGGTCCCACCCGACCAGCGCGCGCAGCTGCTCCGCCGTCACCCCGTCCGGCACCGGCCGCGGCGGTTCGTGGCGCAGCGGCGGCTGCCAGCCCTCCTCCTCGGTCCAGCGGCGGACCACCTTGGCCGGGGCCCCGGCGACCACGCTGTGGTCGGGCACCTCGCCGCGCACCACCGCACCCGCCGCGACCACCACGTTGCGCCCGATCCGCGCCCCCGGCATGATCACCGCGCCGGTGCCGATCCAGCTGCCCGTGCCGATCTCCACCGGCTCGTTGCGCGGCCACTGCTTGCCGATCGGCAGCTCGGTGTCCCGGTACTCGTGCGCCTGGTCGCTGACGTACACTCCGGGGCCGGTCCAGACGTCGTCGCCGATGACGATCGACTGGTGGCCGACGATGTGGCTGTCCCGGCCGATCACGCAGCCGCCGCCGATCCGGACGATCGGCTCCGGGCCGAGGTCGAGCCCGGGCAGGAAGCCCGCGCTGATGGTGACCCGCTCGCCGATGATCGAGAACGGCCCGATGGTGATCCACTGCTCGTTGAACACCGCCCCGAGCGGGAAGGCCAGGGTCGTGCCGTCGCCCAGCCCGCCGAACCGGTACGGGCCCGGGTTCCGGTTGGTGACGGCGCCGGTCCGCTGCATCCAGCGCCAGCCCCGGTGCACGAGGCGTCCGGCGGCCCGGCGGCCACCGGACCGGACGGTGGAGAGGAGGGAACGGGTTATCGGCATGCGCTCACGTTACCGGCCCGTAGCGTCCGTCCGTCCGCCGGGAGGCCGATGTCACACCCGTCCCACCAGCCCCTCGGTCCCACCCCCACGACCGTCCGAAATCCGCCACCGCGGTCGGCCCGAGGTGAAAGACTCCACCCCGTGGAGATCTCCGAACACATCAACGCGCTGCGCCGCGAGGGCGCCCTGCTGGCCGACGCCGCCGCCCGTACCGACCTCACCGCCCCCGTACCGACCTGCCCGGACTGGCGGCTGGGCGATCTGGTGCGGCACGTCGGCCAGGTCCACCGCTGGGCCGCCGCCTACCCCTCGCAGGGGCTGCGGACGGTCCTGGACGAGGCGGGCACGCAGGCAGTCATCGGCCCGGACCCCTCGGACGCCGCGCTGCTCGACTGGTTCCGCGAGGGCCACGCAGCGCTCGTGACGACGCTGGAGGAGGCCCCGGCCGAACTCGAGTGCTGGACCTTCCTGCCCGCGCCCAGCCCGCTGGCCTTCTGGGCCCGGCGCCAGGCGCACGAGACCGCCGTCCACCGCTTCGACGCCGACGCGGCGGCCGGCTCGCCGGGCCCGGCCGTGGACACCGCGCTCGCTGCGGACGGCATCGACGAGCTGCTGCGGGGCTTCATGACCCGCGGCCGGGCGAAGGTGCACAGCGACGGCCTGCGCACCGTCCAGGTCCGGACGACCGACGGCCCCGGCTCCTGGCGCCTGACCCTCTCCCGCGAGCCGCTCGCCGTCACCACCGAGGAACGCCCCGAACCGGCCGATCTGACCATCACCGGGCCGGCCCGCGAGCTCTACCTGCTGCTCTGGAACCGGCTGACGGTCGGACAGACCGGGCAGGCGGAGCGCGCGGGGCGCCCCGATCAGGCGGAGCAGGCCGGGCAGGTCGAGCTCAGTGGCGACCGGGACCTGCTCGACCTCTGGCGGGACAACGCGGCGATCCGCTGAGCCCGAGCCGACCCGGCCGGACCTTCGACCGGCTGGGTCGGCTCAGTCGGCCGGGCCCGCCACCAGTAGTCACCGTCGGCTGTCAGCCGTCCGCTGTCAGTCGTCAGCCGGCTCAACGCACCCAGGCAGCCGGCCGCTTCTCCAGGAACGCCCGCATCCCCTCCTGCGCCTCCGCCGAACCGAACAGCCGCGCCGACAGCTGCACCAGCTCGTCCGCGTCCCGCTGGAAGGAGCGCACCACCTCGGCGTTGGCCAGCCGCTTCGACTCGGCCAGCCCCTGCGGCGACCCCTGGCGCAGCGCGTCCAGCAGGCCCTTCAGCACCACCCCGGTGTCCTCGGTGGACTCGGCGGCCTGGGTGATCAGCCCGATCCGGGCGGCCTCGGCGGCGTCGAAGACCTCGCCGGTGAGGTAGTAGCGGGAGGCGGCGCGCGGCTCCAGCTTGGGGCGCAGCGGCAGCGAGATGACGGCGGGCGCGAGACCGAGGCGGACCTCGGTGAAGGCGAAGGTCGCGGCCGGTCCGGCGACGGCGAGGTCCGCCGCGCCGATCAGACCGAGGCCGCCGGCCCTGGCGTGCCCGTCGACCACGGCGATCACCGGCTTGACGCAGTCCACGATCGCCTTCTGCAGCTCGACCAGGCCGCGCGGGCCCACCGTCGGGTCCGCGCCGGTCGCCTCGGAGAGGTCCGCGCCCGCGCAGAACACCTTGCCGGTGTGGGTGAGCACCACCGCGCGAACGTCGCGGTCCGCCGCGGCCAGCGCCAGTCCGGCGTGCAGCTCGGACATCAGGCGGGAGGAGAGGGCGTTGCGGTTGTGCGGCGAGTCGAGGGTGAGCGTGGTGACGGCGTCGGCGGTGGTGACGCGGACGAGGGGCTCTGCGCTGGTCATCGGCGTGGGTCTGCCTTCCGGCTGAGGGTGGGTCGGACTGCGGGCGCGGTCCGGGGTGCCCGGACGGCGCCCGCACGACTCTGGCACGCCCACCCGACCCGCGGCCAGAGCCAAGCGCCGCCGAGCGCACTGGAGCGTCCGGTGACCGGACGGAAAACCGCTGGTCGCGCCTGCCCTCCGCCCGGCAGCATGGGCGACATGATCACCGACTCCCCGGTTCTGCTGCTCGCTCCGCGCATCAACGAGACCGGCCTCCAGCTGCGCACCGCCGCCGGGCTGCGCGGCCTGCGGGCGTACACCGCCACCTCCTGGCGGGCGCCGCGCGAACTGCTCGGCGCGGCGGTGCACGTGTACGGCGGGCCGTTGTTCGCCGATGCGGTCGGCCAGGAGCTCGGCCTCGCCCTGCTGGAGCCGGCCGAGGACTGGCTGGCCCGGCTGCCGCCGGCGCTGACCGGCCGACGGGTGTCCGCGACCACGCTGGCCGAGGCCCGCACCCTGCGCGGTCCGGCCTTCGTGAAGCCGCCGGCGGACAAGCTGTTCGCCGCCCGGGTCTACCCGGACGGCGGCGCGCTGCCCGGTCCCGAGCTGCTGGACGGCGACACCCCGGTGCTGGTCAGCGAGGTGGTGCGATTCCGTACGGAGTACCGGCTGTTCGTCCTGGACGGCGCGGTGCGGGCCGGTTCGCGCTACGCGGTGGACGGCGAGCTGTCCGTCGCGCCGCTCGGGCCGGACGGTTCCGAGGTACTGGCCTTCGCCAGTGACGTGCTGGCAGCCTCGGCGTCGCAGGCTCCGCTGCCGAGCGCGGTCGTGGTGGACGTCGGACGGACGGACCACGGCTGGGCGGTGGTGGAGGCCAACGCGGCCTGGGCCAGCGGCGGTTACGCAGCCGAGCCGGCCGACGTCCTGGACGTGGTGCTGCGTTCCTCCTGCCCGGCCGCCCAACTGCCCTCCAGCGACGGGCCGTTCCGACGCGAACTGCCCGAAGTGGTGCGTTGACGGGGCCGGTTGGCCGTGCCGAGGCCCGGCTGGCAGTCCACCGGCCGATCGGTCGGCGTCATCGCTTGCGGCACCGGGGGGCGATGGCGCACGATCATGCGGCATGACCCACACGCACCTCACCCACATCACCGAACCGCCCGGCGTCGCCCCCGGGACCGGCTACACCCAGGTCGTCACCGGCAGTGGCCGGCTGGTCCAGGTCTCCGGGCAGGTCGCCTTCGACGAGCACCGGAACCTGGTCGGCGCGGGTGACCCGAAGGCCCAGGCCCGTCAGGTCTTCGAGAACCTGCGCCGCTGCCTGGCCGCCGCCGGGGCCGACTTCTCCGACGTCGTCAAGTTCACCTTCTTCATGACCGACATCGCCCACCTCCCGGCGATCCGGGAGGCCCGCGACGAGTACCTGGGCGAGCTGCCGCTCCCGGCCGCCTCCGCGATGCAGGTCGCGGCGCTGTTCCGGCCGGACGTCCTGATCGAGATCGAGGCGATGGCGATCGTCCAGGAGTAGGCGCGGCTCGTCACGACGCCCGCAGCCGGGCTGCGTCACGCGGCCCCGAGCCGCGCTTCCCGCCGTCCGGCCCACCGGACGGCGGGGCCCATCGCCAGGCCTGCCGCCGCCAGCACAGCGCCCAGCACGGCCCAGCCGGCCAGCCCGAAGCCGATCACCGCGGTGCTGACCACCGCCGGGCCGGCCATCATCGCGGCCGCCGAACCCGCGTTGAACACGCCCTGGTAGGCGCCGTGGCCGCGCTCACCCGCGAGGTCGTAGCTCAGCGCCCAGCCGCCCGCCTGGCCCATCACCTCGGCGAGCGACTGCAGCGCGATCCCGACCAGCGCCACCACGGCGGCCGGGATCCCGGGCAGTCCGTGCGCGAGGGCGATGACCAGGCAGGAGGCGGCGAGCAGCAGCCCGGCGCGACGGCACGCCCGGGCGGCGGCCGCCCGCTCCTCGGTGCCCCGGGTGGCCCGCACCTGCAGGGCGATCACCATCAGGGTGTTGACGATCAGACTGCCCGCGACGGTGATCCGCGGCGCGTCGGTCTGCTGGACGATCCACAGCGGGACGCCCACCTCCAGGACGGCGAACTGCAGGCCGAGCACGGAGCACAGCACGGTCACCACCAGGAACGGGCCGTCGCGCAGCGCCGGGTTGCCCCGGCGGCCCTGCTTGACCCCCTTGTCGGCGGGGTCCGACGGGTTCGCCGTGCCGGACCTGCTCGCCGTCCCGGACTCGGCCATCGGTTCGGCCGGGGGCTCGGTCGGGGGTTCGACCGGGAGCTCGACCGATGCCGGAGCCGTCACCGCGGGCAGGCGGTGGAGCATGAGCGCGACGGCCACATAGGAGACGGCATCGGCCAGGATCGCCGTCAGGTAGACCGCCCGGGTGTCGAGTTGGAGCGCGATCGCGCCGAGTCCCGTCCCCAGGCAGATGCCGATGTTGGTCACCACCCGCAGGTGGGCCCGGCCGGCGACCCGGCGGTCGGCGGGCAGCACGTCGGCGTAGAGCGCGTTCCGTGCCGCGGACGACCCCCGGTCCACGGCCGCGACGGCACAGGCCAGGGCCACGAAGGCCGGGTAGCTGTGCACGAACGCGTACCCGGCGGTGCCGACCGCCTCCGCCCAGACCAGCACCACCAGGACCCGCCGGGCGCCCCATCGGTCGGCGGCCCGGCCGGCCGGCACGCTGGCGACGACCCCGCACAGCCCGGCCGCCGTCATCCCGAACCCCAGCTGGGCGGCGCTCAGGCCGAGCACCCGGGTGAAGAACAGCACCGCGACGGACAACGAGAGGCCGTTGCCCACCGTGTTGACGAGGGTGATCCCGGCCAGCCGACGGACCGTCGGATCGGGGTGCAGGCGGCGCCGGAGGGCCTCGGGCAGACGGCCGGACCGGTCGGACGCGGGCATGGCGAGGGAAGGTACGGAGGACTCCGTCGGTGTGGTGGACATGCCGTCGATTCCACCGCCGGACGGGGTGGAGCGGGTAATCCTTTAGGCTCCGGCTAAAACTCGGCAGCGTGGCAGCTCGGCGGCGCGGCAGTTCCGCAGCCGGCAGTCGGCAGGAGGCAGTCGGCAGGAGGACGTCCATGCACCGCTTCACCCTCCGTCTGGCCGACCTCGCGACCACCTGGTTCGCCTACTCCCCGATCCACGAGGCCGTGCTCAGCCTGCGGATGTGGACCCATCCGGGCGTGTACCGACTCCACAGCCGGGCCTTCGAGCAGCTCAGGCCCTCGTTCGAGCGATTGGACTCCCGACTGCTGCTGTCGCTGGTCGCCGCGAACCGCTGGGTCCCCGACTTCCTGACGCCCCGGCCGTCCTCCCCCGCCCCCGAGTTCCGCAGCCAGCTCGCCACCGTCCGCGCGCTGCCGCCGCAGCTGCTGCACAGCGAACTGGAGCAGACCTTCCTGCCGAACGGACAGCCGCTGCCCGACCTGCTCCAAGCCGGACTGAGGGACCCGGCACGCCTGTTGGCGCGGATCTGCGACGCACTGGAGGAGTACTGGGAGGCGTGCCTCGCGCCCACCTGGTGGCCGCAGGCCCGCGCGGTACTGGAGGCCGACCTGGTGTACCGGGCGCGGGTGCTCGCCCAGCACGGCGCGGCGGCGCTGTTCGCGGACCTGGACCACCGCCTGCAGTGGACGGACGGCGTGCTGTCGATCAACCGGCACTGGACGGACGGGGACGTGGAGACCGCCGTGGACGGGCGCGGCCTCGTGCTCAGCCCGACCTTCTTCGTCCGGGGTGCGATCACCATGATCGACAGCAACCGCGCGCCGCAGATCAGCTACCCGGCACGCGGGCAGGCGGGCATGGCCGACCAGGGCTCGCCGGTTCCGCGACAGGCCCTGGAGGCGCTGGTCGGCGCACCGAAGGCCCGGCTGCTCTCACTGCTGGCCGAACCGGCCTCCACCACCGAGCTCGCCTACCGCCTGGGCGTCACTCCGGGCGCGATCAGCCAGCACCTCTCCGTCCTGGCGGCCACCGGTCTGGTCACCCGGGCTCGGCACGGCCGCTCGGTGCTGTACCGGCGCAGCGTGCTCGGGGACGAGCTGACGGACGGCAGATGACGGCCGACGAACGACAGCCGACGAATAACAGATGACAGATGACAAATTTCAGCGAACAGATTTCAACATCTGTTCATCGCCGCCCCGGCGAGTGCCGCCGGCACAGACAGGGCCGGCGTGTCCCCATCTACAAGGACACGCCGGCCCACCCGCCCCACCGGATCCGCTACCGCGCGGCCATCGCCATCAGCTTGCGCGCCGCCCGGTTCTGCCGCAGCAGCTGCGCGAAGGTCGTGTGCCCCTGGGTGGTCCGGGCGAACGCCCGCCAGGCCGCCGGCACCAGGCAGACCGCCGCGTGGAACAGGTACGGGCGTCGCTCGAAGGCGCCCAGCAGCTGCTTGCCCGCGCGCATCTCCACGCCCAGCCCGGCCTTGACCGCGAACGCGTAGTTCAGCGCCTCGCGCCGCACCGACGCCGCGTCGCCCGCCTCCGCGACCCGCACCGCCCACTCGCCGGCCAGTCGGCCCGAGCGCAGCGCGTACGAGATGCCCTCGCGGGTCCACGGCTCGAGCAGCCCGGCCGCGTCCCCGGCGACCAGCACCCGGCCGCGGGAGAGCGGCGAGTCCTCGGCCCGGCAGCGGGTCAGGTGCCCGGACTCGACCCGCGGGGTGAAGCCGGACAGGCCCAGCCGCCGGATGTAGTCGGCGAGGTACTGCTTCGTCCGCTCGCCGTCGCCGCGCGCCGAGATGACGCCCACGGTCAGGCTGCTGGTCTCGGTCTTCGGGAACACCCAGCCGTAACTGCCGGGCAGCGGGCCCCAGTCGAGGTGGATGCGGCCCGACCAGTCGGCGGCGACCTGCGGCGGCACCGGGATCTCGGCCTCCAGGCCGAGGTCGATCTGGTCGAAGGTGACGCCTACGTGCCGGGCGATCCGGCTGGCGCTGCCGTCCGCGCCGACCACCGCACGGGCCTCGAAGCTGCGCCCGTCGGCCGCCGTCACCAGCGCCGTCCGGTGCTCGCCGCCACGCTGTTCGACCCCGGTGACGGTCACTCCGGTGACCAGCACCGCCCCGGCCTGCTTGGCCGACTGCACCAGGCGCAGGTCGAACTCGTCCCGGTTGACCAGCCCGAACAGCATCCGCCGATCCCGGCGCGTCCGGCTGAACCGGCCGTCGTACGCGAAGGTGACGGCGGACACCCGGTCCTGCAGCGGCAGTTCGAAGTTCGCCGGCAGGCTGTCCCGGGAGGGGCCGATGATGCCGCCGCCGCAGGTCTTGTAGCGGGGGTGCTCGGCCTTGTCGAGCAGCAGCACCCGGCGGCCCTGCACCGCGGCGGCGTACGCGGCCGAGGCCCCGGCCGGTCCGGCGCCGACCACCACGACGTCCCAGACGCCGTCCTGCGGCAGGATCACCCCGTCCAGCGAGCTGTCCTCGCCGAGGAGCGGACCGTCCTCGCCTACGCGCGGGCTGCCGGCGTCGAGCGGACCGTCCTCGCCTACGCGCGGGCTGCCGGCGTCGAGCGGGCCGTCCTCGCCGACCAGGCCGTCCGCGTCGAGCGGGCTGTCCTCGCCGAGCGGGCTGTTGAGCGGGCTACGGGAATCGGGGCTTCCGGAGTCAGTCACGGCCAGCAATCCTATGCGTCCCTCCGCCGCCCCGGACGCCGCACACCCACTCAGCCGGAAGCTCACCCGAAGCTCACCCGAAGCTCCCCGGACGACTCCGCCTATGATCGGCGGTACCCCAACCGACCTCCTCCGCCCGTACCACCTCACGGGCGGACCCGTTCCCCTCGGAGCCCCGATGTCACAGCCCCTGGCCGACGCCGTCCGGTCCCTGATGGACCGTGCCCGCACCGACCTCGCCGAGCTGGTCGCCTTCCCGTCGGTCGCCGACCCGCGCCAGTTCCCGGTCGAGGAGTGCCAGAAGGCCGCGCAGTGGGTCGCCGACGCCTTCGCCGCCGAGGGCCTGCGCAACATCCAGCTGCTGGACACCCCGGACGGCACCCAGTCCGTCTACGGCGAACTGCCCGGCCCGGAGGGCGCCCCGACCGTCCTGCTCTACTCGCACTACGACGTCCAGCCCCCGCTCGACGAGGACGCCTGGCTCAGCCCGGCGTTCGAACTGACCGAGCGTGACGGCCGCTGGTACGGGCGCGGCGCCGCCGACTGCAAGGGCAACATCCTGATGCACCTGACCGCCCTGCGGGCGCTGCGCCAGGTGTACGGGGACGGCTACCCGGTCAGCCTGAAGATCATCGTGGAGGGTTCGGAGGAGCAGGGCACCGGCGGCCTGGAGCGCTACGCCGAGGCGCACCCCGAACTGCTCGCCGCCGACGCGATCGTGATCGGCGACACCGGCAACTTCGCCCCCGGCCTGCCGACCGTGACCGCCTCGCTGCGCGGCATGACGGTGGTCGAGGCCTCGATCACCACCCTGGCCGGCAACCTGCACTCCGGTGCCTTCGGCGGCGCCGCCCCGGACGCGCTGCAGTCCCTGGTCCGGGTGCTCGCCTCGCTGCACGACGAGAACGGCGACGTCGCGGTCGCCGGGCTGGCCTCCGACCAGACCTGGGAGGGCGTGCAGTACCCGGAGGAGCAGTTCCGCGCCGACGCCAAGGTGGTCGACGGCGTCGCCCTGACCGGCACCGGCACCGTCGCCGACCGGCTGTGGGCCCGCCCGTCCGTCACCGTCCTCGGCATCGACGCCCCGCCGGTGATCGGCGCGACCTCCTCGGTGCAGGCCGCCGCCAAGGCGCTGATCAGCCTGCGCGTCCCGCCGGGCATGAGCGCGGACGCCGCCCAGGACGCCCTGGTCGCCCACCTGGAGGCGCAGGTCCCGCTCGGCGCCCGGCTGACGATCCAGCGCCAGGGCAACGGTGCGCCGTTCCGGGCCGACACCGACGGCCCGGCCTACGAGGCGATGGGCGAGGCGATGGCCGAGGCCTTCGGCACCGCGATGGTCGCGGCCGGCGAGGGCGGCTCGATCCCGCTGTGCAACACCCTGCGCTCGCTCTACCCGCAGGCTGAGATCGTGCTGATCGGCGTCGAGGAGCCGACCACCCAGATCCACGCCGTCAACGAGAGCGTCGACCCCCAGGAGTTGGAGCGGATGGCCCTCACCGAGGCCCTGTTCCTCCGCCGCTACGCCGAACTGCGTTCCAGCTGACGGGAGTTCGAACCGGTCCCGGGCCGCCCGCCACGCCGCCACCAGCGGGCGGCCGCGACCACCGCCGCGTAGCCGGCCGCGCCCACCGCGAGCCCGGCCCCGGCGCCGAAGCACACCTCCGGGACGAGGTTGCGCCGCAGCGGGCTCAGCCGATGCAGCACCCCGGCCGCCGTCGCCGCGCCCAGCGCCACGGTGGCCACCCGCCGGGTCCGCGGAGCGAGCCGCACGGCCGGCCGCACCGGCTCGACGGCCCGTACGGCACGCGCCGCCCAGCCGGCCATCGCGGCCAGCGCGAGCGCCGAACTCCCGTACTGCAGCGCCTCGTAGACCGGGACGCCGGCCACCTTCCGGTCCAGCACGGGCAGCAGCCGCACGCCCAGCCGGCCGCCGTGGGTGAACGCGTCCCAGCCGACGTGGGTGGCCGCACCGACGGCCGCCGAGGCCAGGAACCACGCGGCGTCAACACCCCGCACGCCCTCGGCCCGCCGGACCGTCAATGCCTCCACCCCGCCCGCCCAGCGCTCGGGCAGCAGCCCCACCAGCGGCGCCCGCAGCACCCCGTGCCACCCGGCCACCAGCGCACCGGCGATCGCCACATCCAGTGTCGGCACCGCCCACCAGACGTGCGTCAGCCCGCCGTGCCCGTACACCCCGGGCAGCAGCGAATCGGCGAAGAACGGCACGTCGGGCGCCATCGACCCGGCCACCAGCGCCGAGGCCACCAACGGCCCGCGCTCCCCGGCGGCACGCAGCAGGGGCAGGACGGCGGCGGGGTGGCTCAACGTGAACGGCATGCCCCCATCCTGGCGCCCGCACCGCCCGCCGGACCAACCAGGGCCCCCTCCCCCACCACATCGGCCCTCACCGCCGGCGACTACACGGCCTCCGCCGTACTGGCCAGGCCGAGCGCCACCCGGCACCCCGCCTCCAGGTAGCGCAACTCCCCACTCCGCCGGGCGTCCAGCGCGGCGGCGAGCCGCCGGTAGCGGCTCGGCGGAAGCAGGTCGGCCGCCTCGTCCAGCGTGACGAACCGGCAGCCGCGCAGTTCCTCCTGCTGCAGCAGCAGGTTCTGCCGGCCCGCGTCGTCCAGCAGCCCGCCGTCGTACATCAGCCGCAGGCCGCCACGGCGCGGGCCGGTGCGCGGCTCCCAGTCGACGGCGAGCAGGCGCAGCACCGAGGGGTCGAGCCGCAGCCCCAGCTCCTCGGCGGTCTCGCGCAGGGCGGCGTCGGTGGGGGCCTCGCCGCGTTCGACCACACCGCCTGGGAAGTCCCAGTCCGGCTTGTAGACCGGGTCGACGAGCAGCACCCGGTCCTGCTCGTCGAAGAACAGCACGGCCGAGGCCACGGTGTCGCCGGTCGGGTCCGGGGCCTGGACGATCGGGCAGCGCGCGTCGCCGACCCGGACCAGCTCGGCTATCCGGTGCGCGGTCTCGCGCGGGGTGAGCCCGCCGGTGTCGAGCATCCGGGCGTCGCCGACCAGCCAGCGACGGGCGGCCCGGTAGTGGGGCAGGTGTTCGAGGCACCAGGTACGGACCCGTTCGCTGGCCTCCGGATCGCCCGGGCATTCCTCGCGGTGTGCGATGCGGTCACGCAGGATCGTTTCTTCGGGGTCCAGCACGAAGTGGTGCACCGCGATCCCGTGCGCGGCGAGGGCACCGAAGATCTCGTCCCGGTAGTCCTCTCTGAGCAGTGTCATCGGCACCACCAGCGGGCCGCCGACCTCGCCGAGAAGAGCGGCCGCCGTCTCGGGCACCAGCCGGCGCCAGGCCGCGAGGTCCTGGAAGTCGGACACCGAGGCCAGCCGGTCGGCCGGGAGCATCCGGCGCAGTCCGAAGCCCACCAGCTCGGGATCGAAGAGCACGCTCCCGGGCAGCAGTTCCACCAGCTCGCGACAGGCGCTCGTCTTGCCCGCCCCGAATGTGCCATTGACCCAGACGATCACAACGTCCCCTGCCCTCGACTTCCCCCGATGCCGTTCGCACCGGGCAGCGCCCCCGTCGGCCGAACCAGCGCCACCCGTGGTGGTACCCGCGCCACGCCGCTCCCCAAAACTGCTCGCCGCGCCCGCCCACGCGCCCCGGCCCGCCCCTTGACAGCGGCATGCGCCCAGGCCACGGGCCCGGTACGGATATATGGGGACCGGCCGACATCAATGCCGCACCCTGCCGCCACCGCCCGCGCACGGGAAGTCGGACCGGCCGACTTCCTGCGCGCGCCCCGCCCGTACGCCGTTCGCGCCGCCCTTGCGCCACCCGCCCCTCCCGTCCACAGCCCCACACACGCGCCCACCCGCTCAGGCACGTGCCCCTTGCGCCGCCCGCGCCCCGGCACGTACAGAGGAACGATGAAGCTGCTCCCCGCCGGCCGGGTCATCGTCATCGGCTCGGTCAACACCGACCGGATCCTGCGCTGCCCCGTGCTCCCCGCGCCCGGCGAGACCGTCCTCGCCGCCGACGCCACCCGGGGGTTCGGCGGCAAGGGCGCCAACCAGGCGGTGGCGGCGGCCCGGATGGGGGCCGCGACCCATCTGGTCGCCAAGGTCGGGCGCGACTCCGACGGGGAGGCGGCGCTCGCCGATCTACGCGGCGCGCACGTCGAGACGGGCGCCGTGCACATCCACCCCGATGCGCCCACTGGTCAGGCGATCGTCATGGTCGACACCTCCGGGGAGAACAGCATCGTGGTCGTCCCCGGCGCCAACGCCCGGCTGACCCCGGACGAGGTCACCGCCGCCCTGGCCCGGCTCCACCTGCTTCCGGCCGACGTCGTCCTGACCAGCAATGAGGTCCCCGCCGAGTGCGTCCGCGCCACCGTCGCCGCCCTGCCCACCGCGGGCCCGAACGGCGGCACCCGCTGGCTGCACAACACCGCCCCGGCGGGCGACCTGCCCGGTCCCGGCCCCACCGGCCGCCGCCCCCTGGTGGTCGCCAACGCCGTCGAGGCCCGCCAGCTCACCGGCGCCCCGACCGCTGCCGAGGCCGCCCACGCCCTCGCCCGGCTGGCCGAGGGGGCAGTGGTCACCCTCGGCGGCGAGGGCGCACTGGTCGCCACCGGCGAGGGGCTCATCCGGCTGCCCGCGCCCGCCGTCCGGGTGGTCGACACCACCGGCGCTGGTGACGTGTTCTGCGGCGCACTCGCGGCCCGGCTCGCCCACGGCGCCGCCCTCTCGGAGGCGGCCGCCACCGCGGTGGCCGCCGGGGCCTTCGCCGTCACCGCACTCGGCGCCCGCGGCGCACTCCCCTGGCCGGACGACCTCCGACCGGACGACCTCCGACCGGAGCACATCTGACAGAGCCGCTTCTGACCGGCCGACCTCTGACCACAGCGCCCGCAGGCGTGCGGAGCGCCCGGCCCGCAGACCTGGGCGCCCCGCACGGGTGCGCTACGGCCGTCCCATGTACGCCGGGTAGTACCCCTTGCTGATCCCCGAGATCCGGATCAGCGTTCCAGGCCGCGCGGCTTCCACGTACTGGTTGTTGCCGAGGTAGATCGCCACGTGCTGGATGCCCCGCGCGGTCCCGTCCGGAGACCAGAACAGAAGGTCACCGCGGCGCAGCTGGCTCGCCTTGATCGGCGTGGTGGCCGCGTACTGGTCGTTGGCGACCCGAGGCAGGTTGATGCCGCCGCGTCGGAAGGCCTGCTGCACCAGGCCCGAGCAGTCGTACCCGTCCGGCCCGTTGCCGGCGGTCCGGAACGGCTTGCCCACCTGGGCGAGCGCGTACTGCACCGCGGTCTCGACGTCGCGGTTCTCCGCCACCGAGCCACTGGAGCCGCCCGAGGAGCCGGACGGGGACGAGGAGCCGCCGGTCCGCTGCAGGTAGACGTCGTAGTGAGTGGTCCAGCGCCACTCCCCCTTGCTGTTCTTGAACCAGTACCGCGAGCCGTCCCAGCCCTGCTGGATCCCGCCGTTCGAGGACTTGGACGAGGACGACGAAGACGACGAGGACTTCGAGGTCGAGGGCTCCGCCCCGCCGGTCCGCGCCAGGTACACGCTGTAGTGGGTGGTCCAGCGCCACTGCCCCTGGCTGTTCTTGAACCAGTACCGCGAGCCGTCCCACCCGGCGTGCGCCGGCGCCTGCTCGGCCGCGGCCGGGCTCACGCCGGTGCCGAGGCCGAACGCCCCCGCACCGACCACGATCACGGCCGCCATGCCGATCCTCCGGCGGATCCGCCCGGCCAGCGCAGGACGGGCGTCGGTGGCGGAACGGGCGTCGGTGGCGGAGGCGTGCTGCCCGGTCGGTTCATCGGCGGCATCCGGTGCGCCGGTGTTGACGGTGGTCATCCTGCTGACTTCCTTCACTGCTGCGAACGCACTGCGGCGTACGGCCCCCGAAGGGCGGCTGCGGAAACTGCTGCGGACACGCGGTACTCCCCGGCAGCGCCGGTTCGTACGGCTTGGCAGATCCCCGTCCGATCTGCCGCGGCCTCCGGCCGTGTGACCGGAAGCCGCGACGCGTCGCCCAGGGGTTCAGTTCTGCCTGCGTGTCACGTTAAGCACACGTCCGCTCACTGCGCGCAGTGGAGTGAGCCAAAGGGAGGTTTCCCGGCGACGGGCCGACGATGCATCAGGGTGAACACCCGTCAGCTCCGGGTGTCCGACGCCCCCTCATCAGCGGGCTTCGCCCTCCGCCAACAACTGCTTCTTCAGCACCTTCCCCAAGGCGTTCCTGGGCAGTTCGGGCACCAGGACGACCCGGCGCGGCCGCTTGTGCACCGAGAGCCGCTCCGCCACGAAGGCCGTCAGCTGTTGCCCCGTCACGGCGCCGTCCGGGATGACATACGCGACGATCGCCTGCCCGAGGTCCTCGTCCGGCACGCCGACCACCGCTGCGTCGGCGACCGCCGGGTGGTCGCGCAGCGCGGCCTCCACCTCGCCCGCGCCGATCCGGTAGCCGCCGCTCTTGATCAGGTCCACCGAGGCGCGGCCGACGATCCGGTGGAACCCGTCCGCCCCGATCACCGCGACGTCCCCGGTGCGGAACCAGCCGTCCGCCGTCCAGGCCTCGGCGTCGGCGTCCGGCCGGTTGAGGTACCCGCTGAACAACGTGGGGCCGGAGACCTGCAGCTCACCGACGCTCTCACCGTCGTGGGGCACCGGTTCGCCGTCCTCGCCCACCAGCCGGGTGCGCACCCCCTCCAGCGGCAGCCCGACGCTGCCGGGGCGCCGCTCGCCGTCCGCCCGGGTGCTGACGGTGATCAGCGACTCGGTCATCCCGTAGCGCTCGATCGGGGCGTGCCCGGTGAGCGCCGCCAGCTTCTCGAACACCGGCACGGGCAGCGGCGCACTGCCGGAGACCAGCAGCCGGGCCGGGGCCAGCCGCCGGGCCGTCGCCTGGTCCGCCGCCAGCCGGGACCAGACGGTGGGCACGCCGAAGTACAGGCTGCCGCCCGCCTCCGCGTACCCCGCCGGGGTCGGCCGGCCGGTGTGCACCAGCCGGCTGCCGGTGCGCAGGGCGCCGAGCACTCCGAGCAGCAGGCCGTGCACGTGGAACAGCGGCAGGCCGTGGACGAGGGTGTCCTCGGCGGTCCACTGCCAGGCGGCGGCGAGGGCCTCCAGGTCGGCGGCGATCGCCGCGCGCCGGATCACCGCGCCCTTGGGCGCGCCGGTGGTGCCCGAGGTGTAGAGCACGAAGCCGGTCGCATCGGCGGCCGGTTCGGCGTACGTGGTCGCCGAGCGCTCGACGGGGTCGACGGGCAGGGCCGCCACCGACACCTCGTCGGGCAGGGCCTCCCCGGCGGCGTGCGCCAGCAGCGCCGCACCCGAGTCGCGCAGGATGTGCTCACGCTCCTTCGGGCCCGAGTCGGGCGGCAGCGGCACCACCGGGACGCCCGCCAGCAGGCCGCCGACCACGGCGGCGACCGTCTCCACGGTGGGCCGGGCGAGCACGGCGAGCGCGGGAGCCCCGGCCACCCGGTCGGCCACCGCGGTCGCCGCGCCCAGCAGGTCCTCCCGGGAGAGCGCCCGCCCGTCGATCCGCAGCGCGTCCGCAGCGTCGCCGTGGTCGCCCTGAAGTGCCGTCAGCAGTGCCATGCTTCCGTCCTCACCCTCTCGTCCTCGCCGTGATCCGCCCGCACCGTGGTCCGCCCGCGCAGCCGATCGCGTCGGCGGCTCCCGGACCCGGTCGCTGTCGGGCCGACTCTACGGGCCGGAGCCGCGCTCCCCTGCGCCCGGGGCGGAACGGCGGAGGGCGTGGCACCGAGCACCCGGTGCCACGCCCTCCGGTCCACAGGACCGATCGGATCAGCCCTTGCGCGCCTTCACCTCGGTCGTGAGCTGCGGCAGCACCTCGAAGAGGTCGCCGACCACGCCGTAGTCGACCAGCTCGAAGATCGGGGCCTCGGCGTCCTTGTTGACGGCCACGATGGTCTTCGAGGTCTGCATGCCGGCCCGGTGCTGGATCGCACCGGAGATGCCCGCCGCGATGTAGAGCTGCGGGGAGACCTGCTTGCCGGTCTGGCCGACCTGGTTGCTGTGCGGGTACCAGCCGGCGTCGACGGCGGCGCGCGAGGCACCGACCGCCGCGCCCAGCGCGTCGGCGAGGTCCTCGACCACGCCGAAGCCCTCGGCGGCACCGACGCCACGGCCGCCGGAGACCACGATGGCGGCCTCGGTCAGCTCCGGGCGGCCGGTCGAGACGCGCGGGGTGCGCGAGGTGACCTTGGCGGCGTTGCCGGTGAACTCCACCGACACGTTCTCGACGGCGCCGGCGGCCGGGGCGGCCTCCGGGGCGACGGCGTTCGGCTTGACCGTGATGACCGGCGCGCCCTTGGTGACCTTGGACTTCACCTGGAAGGACGCGGCGAACACCGACTGGGTGGCGATCGGACCGCCGTCGCCGGCCTCCAGGTCGACGGCGTCGGTGATGATGCCGGAGCCGATCCGCAGCGCGACGCGGGCGGCGACCTCCTTGCCCTCACCGGAGGACGTCACCAGCACGGCGGCCGGGGACACCGTCTTGGCGATCTGGGCCAGGGCGTCCACCTTGGGGACGACCAGCTGGTCGGCGAACTCGGCGCCGTCCGCGACGTACACCTTGGCGGCGCCGAACTCGGCGGCCTTGGCGGCGATGTCGGCGGCTGCGGCACCGGCGCCCAGCACGACGGCGGACGGCTCGCCGATGCGGCGGGCCAGGGTCAGCAGTTCGAGGGCCGGCTTGCGGACCGCGCCCTCGGCGTGGTCCACCAGAACCAGGATCTCAGCCATGATTCGTTGCTCCTGATCGATCGTTGGATGCGCTGACGGGCGGGACTAGATGAACTTCTGGTCGGCGAGGAAGGCGGCGAGCTGCTTGCCGCCCTCGCCCTCGTCCTTGACGACCGTGCCCGCGGTACGCGCCGGAC
>NZ_JBSFGK010000077.1:0-37703 GCF_053596495.1 Kitasatospora sp. NPDC001683 | reverse complement strand
CCCGGCTCCCGGGAGCCGCGCTCCGGCCCCGGGCGGTCGGCCCCCCGGGGCGGGCCGACGATCCGGATCTCCGGGGTGGTGGGGCTGGGGCGGCTGAGGATCCGCCACGCACGCTGGTGAAGCGGTGAAGCCGTGAGGCCCTGAGCCCCCCTACCCGGCGGCCGTCCGCACCGCCTCGATGAAGCCGCTGGTCCGGCCGAGGCCGTCCGATAGCGGGCGGCCGTAGGTGTCCCCGGCCTCCGCGAGGGAGGTCGTCCGGGTCGACCAGCCATGGGCGTCCAGCCACTTGTCGGTGTCGGGCCCGAGCCCGCCCTGCCAGAGCTCGGTGACGTGGGCCAGGGTCGGGTCGTGCGGAGTCCGGGAGACGTCCCGGCCCCGCTCCATCAGCAGGCGGCTGCCCGGGGCGGACAGCGAGCCGATGGCCGTGAGCAGCCCGGCCGCCTGCTCGGCGTCGAAGTACACGACCAGGCCCTCGGCCAGCCAGGCGGTGGGCCGCTGCGGGTCGAAGCCCGCCTCGACCAGGCGGCGCGGCCAGCCGGGGTCCAGCAGGTCGCCCGCCAGCGCCTCGCGCTCGCACTTCGGCGCCGCGCCGGCGGAGTCGAGCACCTGCTCCTTGAAGGCCAGAACCGGCGGCAGGTCCAGTTCCCACACCCGCGTCCCGGCGGGCCAGTCCAGCCGGTAGGCCCGGGTGTCCAGCCCGGCCGCCAGCAGGACGACCTGTTCCGCCCCGGCGGCCGTCAGCCGGTCGTCGTAGAAGCGGGTGCGCAGCATGATGGACATGACCAGTATCGCGGCGAGTCCGCTGAGGCGCGTCCCCTCGGGGGCTTCCGTGGGCGGCCCGGCCGCCGCGACGAACTCCGCCGCGTACGGGTCGACGAACAGCGGGTCCGGCCGGCCGCTCTCGTAGGCCCGCACCCGTGCGACGGACAGGGCGGTGCGCGAGACCGGGCTCATCGTGTCAGGCGTCGGCGTCATGCCGGACAATCTAGCGCCGCCTTACAAGTCCGGCCCGGGCAGGGGGAATTCCTCGCGCTCGTCACCCTTCCCTGGCATGATCCGGTCTGCGCCCGGCTTCGCACCGGGTGCGAACAGGGCTGGCGGGAGGGGTACGACCGGTGGGAATACCGAGGAACGCGCGGACGGTACGGACACTGGGCGGTGACGATGCCTGAGGACTCGGTCCCCCGGGACACGCCTCCGCCGCCGCCGAAGAAGTCGGAACCGCCGCCGAGCCTCCGCAAGAGGCTCTGGGCCCTCGCCCACATCCCGATCCTCCTCGCCGGTCTCGCCCTCACCGTGTTCGGCTTCGTCCGCTTCGTCGACGTCTTCGAGGAGGTCCGCACCTACCGGACCGTGCCGACCTGCGGCACTCCGGCGGCGAAGCCCGACGCGCTCTGCGCGACCCGGGAGAGCGGCCGGGTGACGAAGCGGTGGACGGAACCGGACGACGGCTCGACCACCTACAAGCTGGCCATCGCCCGCGAGACCGCACCCACCGACGACTTCAGCGTCGGCGAGGCGTTCTACGACGACGTCGATCCCGGCACCACCGTGGACCTGAAGGTCCTGCGGGGCGAGGTGATCGAGGTCAGCTACCACGGCCACCGCGCGAAGCCCCTGCACATGCCGTGGCTGAAGTGGATCGAGTTCAGCGCACTGATCGGCGCCGGGGTGGCCCTGGTGCTCACCGCCATGTACCTGGACGAAGCCGACCTCATGGCAAGCATGTTGCTGGCCTCGGGCGCGGCCGCCGCGTTCGCGACCGCCATCGGCTCGGCCATCCTGATCCCCATCCAGTGGCCCCTGGTCGTCACCCTGGTCATCGGCGCGGTCTGCTGGCTGCTCACGGCGTACGTCGGCCACCGGACCCTCGAGGAGTTCTGACCTCGCTCGGCCGCCCTGTCCGACCCCCGCACTACGCTCCCCGTATGACTGTCGCACCACACATTCCCGGGTTCGAGGACGAAGAGGTACTCCTGGGCGAGAGCCTCGCGGACGAGCCCGCCTTCTGGCTCGCCCACCTGCTCCTGGTCGCGGGGCACGACGTGGCGGAGCCGGAGGCGTACGGCGTGCCCCAGGAGGCCTACGAGGCCCTGCTGGAGCGGTTGTTCGACACCGAGGCGCCGACGCTGCTGTTGCGGGTGCCGTTCCGGCACGGCCACACCGCCTGCGTGATCTACCAGAACTTCGAGGACGAGAACGACACCGACTTCGTCGTCCACCACCCCGACTGGGGCCGGCTCGGGTTCCTCGGGCAGTTCGGTCCGCACGGCTCCGGCCCCGGGCTGTCCTGGCCGGAGCTGGTCAACCTCGCGGACTCCCAGGGCGATCCGGTCGCCGAGGGGCTCCGGGACCGGGCGCAGCGCTTCCTGCTCCTCCTCCCGGCGCTCGGCGACGCGGAGACGCCCCTGGAGGAGGCGCAGCAGGCGGTGGCCGAGGCGCTGGCAGCGGTCGGTCTCCGGCCGGATGCCGTCGGGGAGTTGGCCACGCAGCTGGTGGGCGATCCCGCGCAGGAGCCGCGCTGGTTCCTGACCCCGGACAGCCCGATCCCGATCTGCTCCTCGGACTACAGCCCCCGGCGGATACCGCTGGCGCTGGGCATCAGCAAGGATCAGGCCCACGCCCTGGCGGAGGCGCTCGGCGGACGATGAAGGCACTGAGCGATTGTCAGGTCCCGCACAAGGGAAGGAACCTCCCCACACCCGCCGCCCACCGGGAGGACCCTCTTGCACACCAGGACCAGCTGCACGGCCAGGACCGCATCCGCCCTGCTGACCGCCGCCCTCGCCGCGACCCTGCTCGGCGCCGCCCCCGCCTGGAGCGCACCCGCGCCGGACGGACGAAGCGCACCGGCGGCGGACGGCCCCCGGCACCCGGTGGAGGCCTTCGCCGAGGACGGCGGCATCTCGCGTGCCACGGCCCCGACCGCCTCCCCCTACCTGGCCGCCCCCGCCGCCGGCCTCGCCGCGCCGAGCGGCGACGGCGAGGTCACCGCCCTGATCCGCAACGGCGACCCGGCCACCAAGCTGGACGTGGTGGTGATCGGCGACGGCTACTCCGCCCAGGAGCAGCAGAAGTTCCACAGCGACGCCGCCGAGAAGTGGCGCGAGATCACCGCCGTCGAGCCGTACGCCACCTACCAGCGCCTGTTCAACGTCTGGGCGGTGTCCGCCGTTTCGCCCGAGTCCGGCGTCACCGGTGATCCGGACCAGGCGACGGTACGGCACACCGCGCTCGGCTCCTACTTCTGGTGCGACGGCGTGGAGCGGCTGCTCTGCGTGGACGAGAAGGCGGTCGAGCGCTACGCCGCCAAGGCCCCGCAGGCGGACCTGGTGATCGTGGTGGCCAACAGCGCCAAGTACGGCGGCGCGGGCTACAACGACGTCAAGTCCCCGCTCGGCTACGAGGGCATCGCCACGGTGGCGGGCGGCAACGCCAAATCCGGGCAGATCGCGGTGCACGAGACCGGGCACTCGCTGGGCAAGCTCGCCGACGAGTACGCCTACGACGGCCAGGGCACCTACCAGGGCGACGAGCCGCCGGCGGCCAACCTCAGCACGCTGACCGCCGACCGGATGCTCGACCAGAACACCAAGTGGGCTCGCTGGCTGGGCCAGTCCTCGCCCGACGGCGGGACGGTCGGCAGCTACCAGGGCGGCGGTTACTACCCGACGGGGCTCTACCGGCCGACCGAGAACTCGATCATGCGCTCGCTCGGGCGGGAGTTCAACCTGCCCGGGCGGGAGGCGATGATCGCCGGCTTCTACCGCCACGCCACCCCGCTCACCAGCCCCACCCCCACCGACACCTGGCTCACCACCGCCGACCGGCTGACCGTCGACCTGCCGGTGCCCGGCACCGTGCTGCGCTGGTACCTGGACGGGCGCGAGCAGGTCCGGCTGCGCGGGCGCACCGCGCTCGACCTCGACGCACTGCACCTGACCGGCCCCCGCTCCTGGCCGCACCTGCTCACCGCCGTCGCCACCGACCAGACCCCATCGGTGGCGGACCCGGCGCTGCGGACGGAGCTGACTGCCAGCCTGTCGTGGCTGGTGAGCCGTTAGTCGGACCGCTGATCGACCCGGCTGGTCGGATCCGTCGGGCGAGCCCGTCAGTCGGTGGCAGCGAGCCTGCCGAGGAGGTGCAACGCCTCCTCGGCAGGGCTCCCGGGTGGTGCCGGGTAGCTTATCCATCGGACGGAATGCCCCGCCGCTACGAGGTCTGCGGCGAGTCATCGCCGATGGCCTGTCAGGGCGACGGCACCGGGCCCTCCGGTATCCGGCCGTCGGGGACGGGTCGCCAGGTCCGGCCGTCGGGGAGGTTCTGCCGGGCGCCGAGGAAGTAGTCCAGGCCTTGCTCGAAGCCGAGCGGTCCGAGCAGTTCCTGCATCGGCCGCCACAGCCGTGACGGCACAGGGTACCCGCCCGCCATCATCCAGTCGTCGTCCCCGAGTTCGGCCGCGAAGAGGTGCCGGACCCGCAGGTAGTCCTGCCGGCCGAGCAGCCGGGAGGAGTGCTGGCGGTCGTCGGAGCCGTAACCCTCCAGCTCCCAGAGCACGTTGTGCCCGTCGGCGAACGGGTAGTCGCGGTAGGCGTGATCACGTTCCACGCCCACACCCTAGACGTCAAGGAGCGGGCCGGCGGGCCGTCCCCTCCGGGGGCCGGCGCCGCAGCGGCGCCAGTTCGCGCTCCAGGGTCCGGACGTCCCGGGCGATGCTCGCCGCGAGCTCCCTCGGCGCGGTGTCGCTCGACAGTCGGCGGGTCCAGGTCCGAGCCTTGGCCGGGCCGTCCTGGACCATGTGGAAGGTGAGGCCCACCACCCCGCCGACGTCGGCCAGGGTCACCAGGATCCTGGTGTCGCCGAGGTCGATGGTGACCTCGTTGCCGATGCACGAGCAGGCCACCAGGCCCTCGATCTGCTCCTCCGCCAGGTATCTGGCCAGCGGAACGGCCCTCCCCCGGACCAGAAACGGACGTGGCACCGAACCCACGGGACCCGCCTCCTCTCGCCGTACGCGTGCCGCCTCGGCCGGGCGCGGGCGCGCCGCAGGGGACCGGGCCCCGCCCATGCTCCACCACGCCGCCGCAAAGCGCCAACTTCGCGTCTCGACAGGCGAATTGAGCGCATGCACCCGACCGGCGCACCGGCGCACGACCAGGCGCACCGGGCGGCTCACCGTACGGCGGCGGGAAGCGCACGGCCGCTCCATGATCTTGCTCCGGGGCCGTCAGGGCGGGGTCGAGGCGGCGAACGGGGTACGGGCGGAGCGGCGCAGCCTGGAGTCGCCGGCTGCGCCGCTGGGTGCCGTCGCGCCGTCAGAGGGCGTCTAGCGAAGGACGCCGCGCACGGCCTCCGGGTCGGTGGGCGGGAGCGGGGCGGCCGGGGCGGCCGTCAGTGCCTTCGCGGTGGCGGGCGGCGGGGTCACGTACACCGGGGTCGGATCGGCCTCGGGGGCGCAGGTCTTGGCGATCCGTCCCTTGCCCTGGGGCAGGCTGCCGTCGCGGAGGTAGGCGGTGAAGGTGTCGTCCAGGCAGGCGTTGCCGTGGAAGAGGATCTCGTGGAAGCTGCCGCCGTTCTGGACGACCAGCTTGGAGCCGGGCAGCGCGTCGTGCATGGCGAGGCCGCCCTGGTACGGGGTGGCGGGGTCCTCGGTGGCCTGGAAGAGCAGGACGGGGGGCAGGCCCTTGCCGGTGATCTTCAGCCGGCCCGTCGGGTTGCCCTGGTAGGGCCAGAACATGCAGGCGGCGTTGTACCACATGTTGTTATAGGTGTAGAAGGGCGCGGTGGCGTTGACCTTGGCCTGGTCCTTCTTCCAGAACTCCCAGTCGCGCGGCCAGGCGTTCTCGGTGCACTGGGCGGCGTTGTAGGCCGGGAAGGCGCCGTCGTCGGCGCCGGGGGCCGCGTACTTGTTGTAGGCGATGGTCAGCGGCCGGGTGTCGTGCTGGGTGAGGTATGCGGAGAGCACGGTGGCCATCCGGGGCCAGCGCAGGAAGTTGTAGCCGCCGCCGTAGAAGGTGTCCTCGAGTTCGGCGGGGCCGATCTTGCCGGTCGCCGGGGCGGCGTCCGCCGGCTCCTTCCGCAGCGCGTCCTCGACCCGGTAGTAGGCCTGCTCGACGGCCTTGGCGTCGGTGCCCAGGTGGTAGACGGAGTCGGCCTTGGCGGTCCAGTCGGCGAAGGCGTCGAAGCGGCGCTGGTGTTCCTGGTCCTGCAGGACGTTGTGGTCGTACCAGCTGATGGTCGGGCCGACGATGCTGTCCAGCACCATCCGGCGCACGTGCGAGGGGAAGAGCTGGCCGTAGGTGGAGCCGAGCGAGGTGCCCCAGGAACCGCCGTAGAAGTTGATCTTCGGTACGCCGAGCGCCCGGCGGATGCTGTCCAGGTCGCGGGCGTTGTCGACGGTGGTCATGTGCGGCAGCAGCCAGGACCAGTCGGCCGCACAGTCGGCGGCGTAGCCGGCCGCCTTCTTCAGCCAGGCCTTCGAAGTCCCCTGGTCCGGCTGGTAGTCGGGGCGCTCGGCGTCGAAGTAGTGGGCGTCGCAGATCACATGGGGGTCGCTGCCGTTGGTGCCGCGCGGGTCGAAGCCGATCCAGTCGTAGGTCGAGGCGACGTCCGCCGGGATCTGGCCGGAGATGTAGGCGGGCATCCAGAGCCCGGAGTCGCCGGGGCCACCGGGGTTGAGCAGGATCGGGCCCTGCTGCTTGTCCTTGGGCGCGGTGGCGGGCAGCCGGTTGAGCTTGATCTTGATCTTGCGACCGCGCGGGTCGGCGTAGTCCACCGGCACTTCGAGCATGGCGCACTGGAGCGCCGGGGTCGCGGTGTCGTTGCAGGAGCTCCAGACGAGCTTCCCCTGGCCGGTGTCGACCAGGTCGGGCCCGTCGGGCTCGACGGCGGAGGCGGCGGGACCGACGATCCCGCCGAGGGTGGCCACGGCCGCGGCGGCCGAGAGGAGGGCGATGGCTTTTCTCATGGGGAGCATGATGTGACATGTGCAATGGCACATCCAGGGGGTGAACCGGACTTTACCAAGCTTTGACCATCCGTACGAAACCGCCCGCGGTCTGCTGGCAGGCCCGCCGCACCTGCCGCGAGCGCCGCCGCCGACCGGGCCGAGAGCGGCTTTTCAGGCAGCGATGGCAACGTTCGGTAGCAGACTGACTCCCCTCCTCGATGGGCGTGTACTACTCAACAGACAGTTGTCGCTGCCGTGTGCCGACCAAAGACGTCATCCACACGGGCCGGGCGCCGGTGCCGACTAAGGATTGAGGGTGCACCAACTCCGGTACTGCTGGCGCACGTAGTGGCGCTGGTCGCCCTCGACCTCGATCTGGTCGTGCGCCACCAGCTGCCCCGCCGCCCGCAGGGCGATCGCCAGCGCCAGGCCGTCCCCGTCGCGCAGGAACACCCGGTCGGACAGCGCCGCGCGGCGCAGCAGGTACTCGCGGCTGAGCCGGATCCGCCGTTTGACGGCCTTCCCCAGTACCTCGAGGTCACCCCGCTCGTCCTCGATCTCCGGCGCGCCCGCGTAGGCCCGCTCCGGTCCGGGTGCCCCCTCGACCGGCGGGGTCCACACCGGCCTCGGCGGCAGCCGCGGCAGGCCGCGCACCCTGAGCACCTCATCGGCGAACTCCGGGAGGTCGACGGTCAGTTCGTGTTCGCCGAAGACGGCGAAGAGCTCGGCCAGGGCCCGGGGCGGGACGCCCTCCGGGGTGTCCTGCTCGGTGACGTCGATCCGGCCGAGGCGCGGGCCCCAGAACCGGCCGGGCGGCTCGGCGAGGCGCAGCCGCAGGGTGAGGTGGTGGCCGTCGTTCTCCTCGTCCCGGCCGAGTTCCATCGCCAGCCCCCGGACGTCCGCCCAGGCGTAGCGGCGCGGTACGAGCAGCCGCACCAGGGTGAGCCCGTCCTCGTCCGCGCGCAGCCAGTACGCGTGGGGCGCCGCGAAGGCCGCGACGGCGACGATCGCCGCCATGACCAGGAAGACCGCTCCGGTCTCGGCCGTCTCCGTCTCGGTGAGGACGATCGCCACGACCAGCGCCACCATGGAGCTGACGCCGATCAACTCCCCCCGTTGCTGCATGAACCCCAGCCGCACCACGTTCCGTCCCCCTTCGACACCCTCACGCTCCCGGCCGGCGCCCGCCCCGGGCAACCGGCCTCGCGAAGCTGTGACAGCCCCGTGACGACCCCTCAGTGCCCGCGCAGCCGCCGCACCAGGTCGCGGGCGGCCTGCGGCCACTCCGGGTACGCGAAGGCGAAGCCCGCCCCCAGCAGCCGGGTGGGCACCACCCGGCGGCTCTTCAGCAGCAGTTCGCTCTCCGAGCGGAGGGCGAAGGCGCCGAGCTCCGCCATCCAGCGCGCGGCGGGCAGCCCCATCGGCATGCCCCAACGCGCGCGCAGCTCGCGCATGAACTCCCGCTGCGGCAGCGGGTTCGGGGCGGCGAGGTTGACCGGACCGCTGAGCTCCTCGTGCTCGATCAGGAACTCGACGGCGCGGGCGAAGTCCCGCTCGTGGATCCAGGACACGTACTGCGCGCCGCCCGCGATCGGCCCGCCGAGGCCGAGCCGGGCCAGCCAGGACAGCGAGTCCAGGGCGCCGCCGCGCTCGGGGCCGAGGACGACGGCGGTGCGCAGCGCGAGGCGGCGGGTGTGCGGGGTGTCGGCCCGGGTCTGGGCTTCCTCCCAGGCCCGGGCGATGTCGATGCTGTACCGCCAGGAGGCCGGGGCGTCGGGTTCGCTGCCGCCGATCCGCCCGGTCAGCTCGTCGTTGGGCGCGTCGTGGCGGTGGGCGTAGACGGTGGCGGTGCTCATCTGCAGCCAGACGGCGGGCGGCCTGCGGGCGGCGGCGATCGCCCGGCCGACGGCCCGGGTGGAGTCCACCCGGGAGTCCATCATGGCCCGCTGGTTCTCCGGCGTGTAGCGGCAGTTGACGCTGCGCCCGGCCAGGTTGATCACGGCGTCGCTGCCGTCGATCTCCGCCGTCCAGGCGCCCGGGGTGCGGCCGTCCCAGCCGACCTGGCGGGGCCCGGCGGGCCGTCGGCTCAGCACCACGACCTGGTGGCCGGCGGCCGTCAGGCTGTGGTCGAGCAGGTTCCCGAGCGCGCCGGAGCCGCCGGGGATGACGATCTTCATGAGTTCCCCCTCTTCTTCGGCAGCGAGCCTAGCGGGAGAACTGAACGCGTTCAATTCAGCACCTCCCCAGCTCGGCGCGGCGGATGACAACGGGCTTCATCGGGGAGGGGTTCACTCCGTCGCGGCGCGGCAGGCCGGCGGCGATGGACGAGCGGCTGCCGCCGGCGCGGTGCAGGACGAGGCGGCGGTCGGTGGGCAGTGCGCGGTGGCGGGCGGGGAGTTCGGCGAGCGGGAGGTGGAGGGAGCCGGGGACGGCGCCGGCCTCCCGCTCGTCGGCGGTGCGCACGTCGACGACCAACGGCGGCTGCCCGCCCGTGAGTTGCTCACGCGGGATGTGGACGGTGAGCCGGGCGCCCCGGCGCATCAACTCGGCGTGGGCGGTGAACGGGTCCGCGGGGTCGACGCCCAGGTCTCAATCGCTCCCAAGGTCGCGAGCGGGTGGCGCGGGCCGTTGCGCGCCGGGATCGACGCCCACCGCCACGACGACCACCAGATCGCCTACGCCGCCCGCGGCGTGGTCGCCGTCACCACCGACGCCGGCTCCTGGGTCGCCCCCGGCAACCGGGCGCTCTGGATCCCGGCCGGCACCGTCCACGCCCACCAGGCGCACGGCCGGCTCGAACTGCACCTCGTCGGCCTGCCCGCCACCGAGAACCCGCTCGGCCTCCACCGGCCCACCGTGCTCGCCGTCGGCCCGCTGCTGCGCGAACTGATCGTCGCCTACACCCGCGCCCCGGAGGAGGACAGCCCCGAACGCCCCCGGCTGCGCGCCGTCCTGCTCGACCAGCTGCGCGCCTCGCCCCAGCAGCCGCTCCACCTGCCCACGCCCGGCACCCCGCTGCTGCGGTCCCTGTGCGCGCTGCTGTACGCCGACCCCGCCGACGGCCGCACCCTCGCCGAACTCGGCCGGGCGGTCGGCGCCAGTGACCGGACGCTCTCCCGGCTCTTCCGCGCCGACCTCGGCATGACCTTCCCCCAGTGGCGCACCCAGCTGCGGCTGCACCACGCCCTGGTGCTGCTCGCCGAGGAGCAGCCGGTCACCGCCGTCGCCCACCGCTGCGGCTGGTCCTCCGCCAGCGCCTTCATCGACGTCTTCCGCCGCACCTTCGGCCACACCCCGGGCCGCGCCGGCGGTCCCCCCGACCAGCGTCCGGCACGCTGAACAGCCCGGTTGTCCGTCCCGGGTGGCAGGCTGGGGGCATGTGCGGCCGCTTCGTCTCCACCACCACGCCCCAGGACCTCGTCTCGCTGCTCGGAGAGCTCCGGTGGGACCCGGCCGAAACCCTCGCGCCGAGCTGGAACGTCGCCCCCACCGACCCGGTCCCGGCCGTCCTGGAACGCCTCGACCGGGACACCGGCGAGGTGCTGCGCCAGCTCCGTCCGCTGCGCTGGGGCCTCGTCCCGTCCTGGTCCAAGGAGCCGTCCGGCGGCGCCCGCATGATCAACGCCCGCTCGGAGACCGTCGACATCAAGCCCGCCTTCCGCAAGGCCTTCACCGCCCGGCGCTGCGTCATCCCCGCCGACGGCTACTACGAGTGGCGCGAAGTGCCCGCCACCGCCGACCGCAAGAAGTACAAGCAGCCGTACTTCCTCAGCACCGGCAGCGTGATGCTGATGGCCGGCCTGTACGAGTTCTGGCGCGACCCCACCCGCCCCGACGACGACCCGCTCGCCTGGCTCGCCACCACCACCGTCATCACCACCGACGCCACCGACTCCGCCGGGCGCGTCCACGACCGGATGCCGCTCACCATCGCCCCCGACGACCTCTCCACCTGGCTCTCCCCCGGCCACACCGACCCGGCCGAGCTCCACCACCTGCTGCGCCGCCCCGCCGACGGCGCCCTACGGGTGCGCGCCGTCCCACCCACCGTCAACAGCGTGCGCAACAACGGCCCCGAACTGCTCGACACCGCCCCGGACCCACTGGGCCTCGCGGACTGAGCCGCGCCGTCGGCGGAATCCGCTGACAGGACGGTTCGCCCGCACTGCGGTGGTTCTACCGCAAGGACGGGCTGATCCCAGGGGTCGACCACCACGACGGGAACGCCGTTACGAGCTCTCGGGGAGCGTCCGCGACGGCTACTCGGTGATGGCCGCCCTGAAGATCACCGGCTTCGCGGGCGCGGTGTTCCGGGCGGTCAAGGACTTTCGGCAGGTCTCGCTGAGCACTGACCAACTCGCCGCTCTGGCAGCCACCTTGCACCTCGGCCGGCATCTGGCCCAGAAGATGGCCTACGGCTGGACGGCCGGCCTCGGCCACGGCGAGGGCATGTTGATGGACGCGGCGACCTGCTCGCCCACGAGCTCCGCCAGCTCACGGGCGAACTCCAGGCCCCGACCGGTGTCAGCGCTGGCGCACCGCCGTGAAGCCGCAGACCGGCGTGCAGAGCGTGACGATGCCGCTGTAGCGGTAGTTGGTCCGGCCCCGGGTGATGGTGTGCACCGTCAGCTTCTCCCGCAGGGTGGGCTGGTGGCAGCGCGGGCAGGCGGCGGTGACCGGATTGCCCCAGGGGCGCTTGGGGTTGAGCTTGGTGACCGCCACGCCCATCAGGACGACGGACAGCCCGGTGCCGACGAAGCCGACCACCTGCCACACGCCCTTCCCGGATTCCCGGCGGTCGATCATCTCCTGGTAGCCGAAGGTGCCTCCGCCACCGTGGTTGGACCAGATCCGGCACTCGTCGCCCTGGGTCATGGTCTTCCCGTCACAGGTCGGGGCGCTGGTCGGGTCGGTCTTGCCGACCACCAGGGCCAGGAACAGCCCGAGCCCGGCCAGCAGGAGCAGGACCACGATCGCCGTGGTCCGGCTGCGGCCGGTGTGCAGACGCGTGCGTTCCTTCACCGCCGTCTCGATCACAGCGTGCGCCATGTTGCTGCCGTCGACCGCCACCACGTGTCTCCTGAAGTTCGCGTCCTGTGCGTGGATGTCCCCCGGCGGGCCGGGGTTGACACGAACCCACCATGATCAGCACGTCCCCGCGCGGAACTTGTCCAGACCTTGACCTCACCGTGACGCGTCCGACGCTCAACCCCGCGGTGCCGCCACCGAGGCCAGGTAGGCACTCGCCTTCTCCGGGTCGAGGAGCCACTCCTCGACGTCCGTCGGGTTGTCGAAGGAGTTGGCGAACCGGTCCGCCACCGCGGGGAGTTGACCGGCCGCGCCGAGCAGCTCCACCGCGTGCGGGGGAGCCGGGGCGAGCATCGCGTTCGTCCAGGTGGTGACGGCGCGCGCGGTGTCCGTCCAGAAGCGGTCGAAGGCGGACTGCTGGAAGTCCCGGTCGAAGGGCTTGTCGCCGTGCGCGAGGATCGCATCGAGGTACAGCGCGGCGCACTTGGCCGCGTTGTTGGCGCCCTGGCCGGTGATCGGGTCGTTGGTGACGACCACGTCGGCGACGCCCAGCACCGCCTCACCGCCCGGCAGTTCGCCGACCGGACGGCGGACCACCGGGGTGAAGCGCCCGGCCAGGGTGGCTCCGGCGTCGGTGAGCTCGACGCCGGCGCGGGCACGGTCGTACTCCCAAGGTGTGAAGGTCTTCATCAACTCCAGCATCACCCGCAGGTGTTCGGCCGGGTCGCGGAGCCCGTCGAAGGCGTCCGCCGGACCGCCCGGCTGGGCCTCCCAGAACAGGATGTCGCAGGGCCCGGCGGCCGTCAGGGCCGGCATGACGAAGAACTCGCCGATGCCGGGCACCAGGTTGCAGCGCACCGCCGGGAAGTCGTGCTCGGGGCGCGGCGCGAGCCCGTAAACGTAGCTCACGGCCAGCGCGCGCTGCGGCCGCAGGTACGGGGACCGCTCCTGGTCGCGTTCGAACAGCGAGGCCAGCTTGCCCTTGCCGGAGGCGACCAGCACCAGGTCGTACGAGCCGGCGAGGTGCTCGAGGTCGGCGGCGCTCACCTGGCGCAGTTCCACCCGGCCGCCGCGGGCGGCGAAGGTCTCCAGCCAGGTGGACATCTTCAGCCGCTGGTCGACGGACTGCGCGTAGCCGTCCAGCCGCCCGACCCAGTCGATCACCCGGGCCGATTCCGGCCCGCCGACCGACACGCCGACCCCCTCGATCCGGGGCGCCCGCTCGGCCCACAGGTCGAGGCCGAGGGCGCGCTCGGTGCGCAGCCCGGAGTCGAACATGCACTGGGTGGACAGCACCCGCCCGTCCCGCACCTCCTGCGCGTCGCGGTCGGTCAGCAGCGTCACGTCGTAGCCGTGGGACTGCAGCCCGAGGGCCAGTTGGAGGCCGGCCTGCCCGGCGCCGACGATCAGGATCCTGCGCATCGCCCCTGCTTCCTTGGTGGTCCGTCCGGCCCGGCGGCGCCCGCTCCGCCCGGTTGCCAGTGGCCTGGATATCAGGCCGGAGCGCCCGCGTCCACGGCGCGGACGGGGCGGGCGCCCCGGGCCGGGTAGGCGCCGGGGAGTGGACGCGGCACCGGGATGGCGATTTGAAAAATTCTTCAATTTCATAGAGGCTGGCCAGCCGCCGACACCCGCGCCGACCGGACAGAACAGGACAGCCAGAGCCCATGAGCGACACCCTTCCCCCGTGCCCCTCGTGCTCCAGCGAGTACACCTACGAGATGAACGCCCTGATGGTCTGCCCGGAGTGCGGCCACGAGTGGGTGCCCGCCGAGGGCGGCGCCGAGCCGACGGCCGGGGCGGGCGGGCGGGTGATCCGGGACTCGGTCGGCAACGTGCTGAGCGACGGCGACACGGTGACCGTGGTCAAGGCCCTCAAGGTCAAGGGCAGCGTCTCCGGCATCAAGGCCGGCACCAAGGTCCGCAACATCCGCCTGGTCGACGGCGTGGACGGCCACGACATCGACTGCCGGATCGAGGGCTTCGGCGCGATGCAACTCAAGTCCAGTGTGGTGAAGAAGGCCTGAGCAGACGTCTGACCGTGGAGCCGGCCCGTACGAGCAGCACGCTCGTACGGGCCGTCGCCGTTCCCGCCACACCTCCGCCCGGAACCGGGACGGATTCCGGCGGCTGCGTCCAGCCTGCGGCGTGAGCGGGGACCACCCACGGTGGACCCGTCGTCGGACCGGCGGTGCGTGGCCAAGCGTCGGTGGACGTATCAAGCTGGTGTGGTCAGCGTGTGCGGGCCCGCCCCGCGCCGACTCCCATGACGAAGGACCCTTCATGGCTGCCACCACCCCCTCCGCCTCCACCGACGGCGTCGTGCGCGCCGTCCGGATCGCCGCCCCGGGCGTGGATCCCGAGCTGGTCGAGGTTCCGCTCCGCGAGCCCGGCCACGGCCAGGTCCGCATCGCCGTCGAGGCGTGCGGCGTGTGCCACTCCGATCTGCTGATCGCGGCCGGCATGCTGCCCGGCACCACCTTCCCGGTCACTCCCGGTCACGAGATCGCCGGCCGCATCGACGCCCTCGGCGACGGTGTCGAGGGCTGGACGGTGGGCGACCGGGTCGCGGTCGGCTGGTTCGGCGGAAGCTGCGGGCGCTGCGACGCCTGCCGCGACGGCGACGCCATCAACTGCGCCCAGCTGCAGGTCCCCGGTGCCGCCTACCCGGGCGGCTACGCCGACTCCGTCATCGTGCCCGCCGACGCGCTCGCCGCCGTGCCGGACGAGCTGACCGCCACCGAGGCCGCGCCGCTGGCCTGCGCCGGAGTGACCGTCTTCAACGCCCTGCGCCGCTCCGCCGCCCGCCCGGGCGACACCGTGGCGATCCTCGGCCTGGGCGGCCTCGGCCACCTGGGCGTGCAGTTCGCCCACGCGATGGGCTTGCGCACCGTCGCGATCGCCCGCGGTTCGGAGAAGGAGCCGCTGGCCCGCAAGCTCGGCGCCGACCACTACGTCGACAGCACCGCCGGCAGCGTCGCCGAGGCCCTGCAGGCGCTCGGCGGCGCAAAGGTGGTCCTGGCCACCGTCACCGACGCCGACGCGATGTCCGCCACCATCGACGGCCTGGGCCGCCGCGGCGAACTCGTCATCGTCGGCGTGTCCTCCGACCAACTCACCGTCAGCCCACTGCAGTTGCTGACCGGCACCCGCAAGGTCTACGCCCACGCCTCCGGCGCTGCCGTCGACACCCAGGACACCCTGCGCTTCGCCGCCCAGACCGGCGTGCGGGCCTGGATCGAGGAACTCCCGCTGGAGGAGACCGGCGCCGCCGTCGCGAAGATGACCAGCGGCCAGGCCCGGTTCCGCATGGTCGTCACCACCGGCCGCTGATCCGTACCCCCTGCCCGCCGCACCGCCGGGGAGCCCTCGGCCGGGTCATCGCCTCCGACCTTCGCCTCCGGCTTAACCCGGCCGGCCCGAACCCTCGGCAGGCCAAGCACTCGCAAAGCCCCCGCCGTCGACCGGCCGTGTCCGCATAGGCTGTCCGGGCCCGAACGGCCCGGCCAGTGCCGGAGGGGGCGGGCGGCAGGTCACAGAGGTACGCAGGGGGGACGCAGCACGGTGTACGAAGAACACGACGAGCATTTCCACGAAGAGGACCACCACGACGACCACCTCGTCCACGCCGACCACGAGCAGGCCCCGGGCCGCTCGCGGTCCCGCCGGGTCTGGCTGGTGGCGGTGGGCGGGGTGTTCGCCGCGCTGGTGGTCGTCGGCGGATACGGCGCCTACAACGTCCAGCCCGGCACCCTGACGTCGGTCGCCCGCGACCAGTTCGGCCTCGGCCTGCAGTGGCGGATCGGCATCCCCAGCCGGGACGCCACCATCCCGGTCCCGGGTAACAAGGACGAGGCCGCCGCCGAGTACATCGGTCAGGGCCAGATCCAGGTGAACTCGCTGCTGATGGCCTCCGTCGCCGCCACCGTGCAGAGCGGAACGTTCCGTCAGCCCGTGCTGCGCGAAGACGCCAAGCGCGTGACGGCCCCCGGCCGTCTGCCCGCCGACGTCGCCCAGAGCCTGCGCTCGATGATGGCCAGGACGGCGACCCAGGGCACCGCGCGGGCCCCGATGTCCGGGCTGAGCGGCCAGATCGGCGCCAAGACCGGCACCGTCGAGGCCGGTGACCGCCAGGCCACCAACAGCTGGTTCATCGCCTACCGCAACGACCTCGCCGTCGCCGCCGAGGTCGAGGGCGGCGGCCATGGCAACAGCGCCGCGGGTGTGGCCGCGGCCCAGGTCCTGAAGGCGGGCGGCAAGGGCTGACCCCGCCCGCAGTCAGAGCAGCTCGACCTGCTCCGGAGTCATGCAGTGGGTGTACTCGCCCACCTCGACGGTGTATCCCGTCGGCGGCTCCAGCGCGCACTCCCACCAAAGCCCGGTGACCCGCCCGACGGCCCCGGTCGGCCCGCCCTCCGGGGCCGGGCCGACCAGGATCCGCACCCGGGTGCCCTCCGGCAGGTCACTGCGGTAGCGGGGCGGCAGGTCCGCCCACCGGCCGCCCAGCGCGGCCAGGAACTCCGGCCGCAGCCGCCACGGGCTCCCGTCCTCGGTCACCACCCCGTACACCGGTCCGTCGCCCTCGACCTCGCAGCCGACCACCACACCCCGGCTGCCGACCATCCCCTCCCCCAGCCACCCCGCCTCCGGCACCGGCGGCTCGGGCGTGACCAGTTCGACCAACTCCCCGTAACCCAACCGCGCCTGCGCCGGCCAGGGCGTCTCGTCCAGCAGCCACCGATGCCCACCCGTCACGCCCGTACTCCCGTCCCTGTGGATCTCCGCGCCACGCTAGCAGCACCGGGCACGCCGCAGCCCTTGGTTCGTCGTCAACCCACCCGGACAACACACGCTCAGTGGGCCTCGCCTACGGCGTACGGCCGGGCACCCGGCGGAGGGGCCGTGCGACCGCGATGCTGGCCGCCGCGCTGGGCATCAGCGGGGCGCTGCTGACCTGCGACGAGACGAACACCGCTTCCCGGCGGGTGCTGCGGCGGTGGCGCAACCTGCTCGGGCGCACCATGTGGGACTTCCCCGGTGGCCGGACCGGCGGTAACCACTACCTCGTGCTCGGCCTCGACGGCGGGCAGGGCGCCGATCTCACCGTCCCGCCCGACCAGGACGACCTCATCGCCTACGGGCCGCTGCTGTCCGACGACCGCGCCGACCGGCTGTGCACGGCGGCCCTGGTCCGGGCACCGGACCCGGACACCGCACGCGCCCTCCTGAGGCCGGACCGGTACGCCGACATCGAGGTGCCCGACTGACGGTTCGGCGGCCGCCCGTCCTGACCCGGGCCACCGGGCCCCTGGGGTCTCCACGAACGGTCGAAGGCGGTCCGGGGTCCAGCGCCACCGACTCCGGACCGCCTTCCGTCACCCGGCCAGGGCCGTGCGGAGGAACTCGAGGATCTCCGCCCGGGCGGCCTCGGCCTGGGGCTCCACGCCCGGCAGGCTGAGGAACGCGTGCCGCGCTCCCGGGTACTCGGTGAGCCGCACGGGCGTCCCGGCCGTCCGCAGTCGCTCGGCGTAGCGGCGGCCGTGATCGGCGAGCGCGTCCCGGGTCGGTACCACGACCAGCGAGGGGGCGAGCCCACCCAGGTCGTCCGCGTACAGCGGCGAGACCGCCCGGGCGTCAGCGCCCGGCGGGACGGCGAGCCGCTGGAGGAACCGCAGTTGCGGCAGGGCGCGGGTCGGGCTGTAGGCGTACTCGGCGATCGAGGGGTGGTCGAGCGCCGTCCCGGTCAGGTCGACCGCCGGGTTGACCAGCACCTGCGCCCTGAGCCGCAGGCCGGCCTCCCGGGCCCGGATGGCCGTCAGGGCACAGATCAGCGCGCCGCAGCTCTCCCCGAAGACGGCCGTGCGGGCCGGGTCGACGCCCCACCGCGGGGCGTGCCGCAGTACGTGCCGGAGGACGTCCCAGCCGTCGTCGACGGCGTTCGCGATCGGGCTGTCCGGGGCGACGAGACGGTGTTCGACCGAGACGACGAGCGCGGGCAGCCGCGCGGCGATGCGGCTGGCCACCCAGTCGCACTGCACCGCCGTGCCCACGAAGCCGCCTCCGTGGACGTGGATCACGAGCGGCAGGTCGGTCGGGGTGTCGGGCCCGCCGTCGCCCGTGGACGCCGGCCGGTACACCCGGACCGGGAGGTCGCGGCCCGGCAGCGTCACCTGTTGCCATTCGATCGCGGCGCCGGGGTCCGGCTCCCCGAGGATCGCCCGCGCCGCACCGGAGGCCCGCCAGCCGTTCTCCGCGTCGCGGTAGGCGATCAGTTCCTCGGTCGTCATCGCCGAGAAGTCCGGCTCCGGCGGCCGCTGCACCGCAGTGCTCTCGCTCATGTTTCCCCCTGTTCCGGGCCTCTCGACCCGCCTGTGCACCCAAGTATGCACGCACCGCGTGCAACGGCAAGCGCATGGACTAGACTGACCGCGGACGAGAGGGGCGAGATGGCAGGCCGAAGGCGTTGGTCGACCGAGGAGATCCTGGACACGGCGGCGGAGCTGCTGCGCACGAGCGACGCCGAGTCGTTCAGCGTGCGCAAGCTCGCCGCTGCGCTCGGAACCGACTCCTCCAGCCTCTACCGGCACTTCCGCAACAAGACGGAGCTGCTGCGCGCGGTCGCCGACCGGATCCTCGTGGCCGCGATGGAGGGCTACCGCCCGGAGGGCGACTGGAAGCAGCGCCTCACCGCCACCGCCCTGCGCCTGCGCGCGGCGTTCGGCCGGCACCCCCAACTCGCCGCGATCTGGGGGCGCTACGCGTCCGGCGGCGCCGGCTCCAGGCTGGTCATGGAGGAGGTGCTACAGGCGCTGCGGGCCTCGGGCCTGCCGGATGAGGCGGTTCCGCTCCGCTACCACCGGACCGTGGTCCTCCTCGCCTCGCTGATCGCATCCGACGGCGGCATCGGCACCCTCACCCCCGACGAGTACGAACAGGGCATGGAGCAGTTCCGGGTCGCCGTCCTCGGCGCCGACCCGGAGCACTTCCCCGCGCTCGCCCACTTCGCCCGCGAGATCCGCCCCCTCGGGGCCGATCGCCGCGCCGCCTTCGAGGAGATCCTCGCCGCCCACCTCGCCGGGATCGAGGCCGCGATCCCCTGATACCCCGCCCCGGGGCGGCGCCGCCGCGCACGACCCGGCTACGCCCCCGTCACGGCGAGCCGCCATTCACCGGCCGCCAGGTCGAGCGTCGCCGCGTACCCGGCCCGCCCCGGCAGTTCCTGCCCCAGTCGCCAACTCTCCGTCAGCGCCCACAACTCGACGGTCAGCACGCCCTCCGAGGCGGTACCGAGGGCTCCGGCCCAGTTCGGGCTCGCGCCCAGCAACCGCCGCGTCAGCGCCTCGCCGGGCTCCGGAATCCCGATCGTCACGTCCTCGCCGTCCCCCACCAGGGTGGATCCGGCCAGCAGCGCCAGCAGCCGACCGAGCAGCGCCGGGGGCAGCGCCGGATCGTTCGTCTCCACCGCCAGGTAGCAGTCGTCGTGCCCGGAGTACCAGAACCGCGCCCCGTCGACGTACGGCAGGACCGGCACGTCGAAGTCACCCGTGTCCAGGGCCACGGCCAGCTCGTCCAGTTGCTCCGGGCCGGTCCCCTCCGGCACGCCGGCCAGCACCAGGTTCTGCGGGTACCAGTCCTCGAGGAAGCGCGGCAGGTCGTCCCGGTGCATCACCAGGAACTCCTCGCCGATCCCGTTCGCACCGGTGGTCGACACCCCGACCCGGTGGACGGCGCACTCGACCCCCTGCTCGGCCGCGATCCGCGCCGGCGACCACAGTTGGTCGTCGGCGTCCAGGAAGCTGTACGTCTCCACTCCCGCGACCACGACCGTCTCGTTCGCGGCCCGCGTGAGCACGTCGACCAACTCCCGGGCCTGGGCGGCGGCCGCGCTGACCAGCCACCAGCCGTCGACCTCCCGGACGCCGAAGCTCAGCGGGAACGGCTGCCGCTCCAGCCCGACACAGTTCACGCTGAACGCCCCGTGGCGCGCCACTTCGATCACTTCCGCATTCCCCTCGCCCCACACCTCGTGATCATTTCCGCTCACCCTCTCACACCGTCAACACCCCGGCGGGGTGGCCGAGGGCTCGACTGCAGGCGGTGCGGACGCCCCCCTTCAGCGCCGCCGCGCCCACCACAGGGCCTCCGCCTCCCGCTCGGCGGCCACCGTCGGTGACAGCCCACCGCCTCCTCCACCCGCCCCTGCCGCACCAGCAGGTGGGCGAGCTCCCTGGTCGCCCCCAACGCCGGGGACGACCGGAGCAGCTCGACGGCCTCCCCGACCCGGCCGTCCAGCTCCAGCACGGACGCCGGCGCAATGTCCGGTACGTCGGAATACCTGGTCGCGGGCATGCTCCCCGAGGTCGGCGCGGATCTTCAGGTGCCGCAAAGCACTGCGGGGCAGGCGGTGGCCGCCTACGCGCTCGGCGTGGTGATCGGCGGGCCTGCGGTGACCATGGCGACCGCGCGGCTGCCCCGCAGGCCCCTGGCGCTCGGACGGCGGTGCCCACCGGGGCACTGCCGAGGTGCACCGCGTGCGTCGCCGACAGCAAAGGCGAGGAGATCGGGGACTCCTCGCCACTATCAAGGTAGCGCCCACGGGGGGCCTTGCCGCAAGGCCCCCCTCCTGGCGCAGAATCGTCGCCCGCGGCCGGAACCTGGCGAAATACGCGGTTCACACCTTTCATGCGCCGGTGTCCTGAATTGCCGGCCTCCTTCGAACTCCCTGGGGGATCTTCTGATGATCGACGTGATCGTGGTCGGCGGCGGCCCGACCGGCCTCATGCTGGCGATCGAACTGCGGCTCCAGGACGTGCGGGTGGTCGTGCTGGAGCGGCTGACCGAGCCGACCGGGGAGTCCCGCGGCCAGGGTCTGCACGTGCGCAGCGTGGAGATGATGGACCAGCGCGGACTGCTGGACCGGTTCCTCGCGGTGAGCGGGAGGTTCCAGGTCGGCGGCTTCTTCGGGCACATCCACAAGCCCTGGCCGCAGACCATGGACACCGCCCACCCGTACGGCCTCACCGTCGAGCAGCCGGTCACCGAGCGGCTGCTCCACGCGTACGCGCTGGAACTGGGCGCCGAGATCCGGCGCGGCCGGGAGGTGGCCGGGCTCAGCCAGGACGACGGCGGGGTGACGGTCGAGCTGGCGGACGGCACCCGGCTGCGCTCGCGCTACCTGGTCGGCTGCGACGGCGGCCGCAGCACGGTGCGCCGGCAGCTCGGCATCGCCTTCCCCGGCGAGCCCTCCCGGGTCGACACCCTGCTCGGCGAGCTGTCGCTGGCCGAGGATCCGGCGACGATCGAGGCGGTGGTCACCGAGGTCCGTCGCACCGAGCTGCGCTTCGGCGCCGTCCCCCGGGGCGAGGGCGCCTACCGCATGGTCGTGCCCGCCGCGGACGTGGCCGAGGACCGCGTCGAGCCGCCCACCCTGGAGGAGTTCCGGCAGCAGCTGCGCGCCACCGCCGGCACCGACTTCGGCGCGCACTCGCCCCGCTGGCTCTCCCGCTTCGGCGACGCCACCCGGCAGGCCGAGCAGTACCGGGTCGGCCGGGCCTTCCTGGCCGGCGACGCCGCGCACATCCACCCGCCCACCGGCGGCCAGGGCCTCAACCTCGGCATCCAGGACGCCTACAACCTCGGCTGGAAGCTCGCGGCCGCTGTTCACGGCCGCGCCCCCGCCGGCCTGCTGGACAGCTACCACACCGAGCGCCACCCGGTCGGCGCCCGGGTGCTGGCCAACACCCGGGCCCAGATGACCCTGCTGGGCGGCGAGCCCGGCGCGGTCGCGCTGCGCGAGCTGCTCTCCACCCTGATGGACTTCGAGGAGGTGAACCGGTACATCACCGAGATGGTCTTCGGGGTCGGCGTCCGCTACGACCTCGGCGAGGGCCACCGGCTGCTCGGCCGCCGCCTGCGGGACGTCCGGCTGAAGCAGGGCCGCCTGTACGAGCGGATGCGCGGCGGCCGGGCGCTGCTGCTCGACGCGACCGGCGGCGGCCTCTCGGTGGCGGGCTGGGCGGACCGGCTCGACCATGTCGTCGACCCCGCCGAGGAGTTGGACGCCCCCGCCGTACTGCTGCGCCCCGACGGGTACGTGGCCTGGGTCGGCGCCGACCAGCAGACCCTGGACGAGGCGCTGGCCAGGTGGTTCGGCGCTGCCGGCGCCTGAGCGGGGCGGAGGTGGGCGGATCAGTCAGCCCGCGGGCCCGGGTCGATCCTGAGCAGGGAGCGCTTGGCCGTACCGTCCGGCTCGTACACGGTCCGGTACAGGTACGGGCGGTCCGAGCCCGGGAACAGGACGACGCCCTCCTCGACCACCGGCCGCTGCTCGGCGATGGCCCGGAGCCGGTGGTCGGCGTCGGCCGGGAACTCCGGCTCCGGGGTGCGTCGGTGGCGTCCGGTCACGGCTCCGCTCCGTCCTTTCCGTGGTCCTGTCCGAGGTCCTGTCCGAGCCACGAGCCCGCCCGGGGCGTCCGGGCGGGCTCGACGTTCGGTGAGCGCGGCTGCGGTGTCACTACCTCGGGCCGAGCTTGATCATCGCGAACGGGGCGTCCTGCGGGTCCGCGACCACCGCCATCCGCCCGGCCGCCATGTCGAAGGGCCGGGCGAGGACGCTGCCGCCGTGCTTGACCACCGTGTCCGTGGCGGAGTCCACGTCGTCGACCGCGAAGTAGCTCAGCCAGTGCGCGGGGGTGCCCGGCGGGTCGTTCTCGAGCAGCGTGGCGCCCCCGACCGGACGGCCTCCGACCTTCAGCTCCCAGTACTGGATGTCGCCCTCCACCGGCACGAAGTCGATGCCGAACGCCTCGCCGTAGAAGGCGGTGGCGCCCCCGATGTCGTCGGTGTGGAGCTCGTTCCAGGTCAGCGCGCCCGGCTCGTTGACCACCCCGGCGCCGGAGAAGTCCACCGCCTGCCAGACGCCGAACACCGAACCCTGCGGGTCGGCGGCGACCAGCATCCGACCGAGGCTGCCGACGTCCATCACCGGCGCCAGCAGGGTGCCGCCGGCCGCCACGATCGCGTCCTGGGTGGCCTGGGCGTCGGTGGTGGCCAGGTAGCTGGTCCACACGGTGGGCGGCTCCGGCATGCCCTCGGGAGCCGTCGCCGAACCGATGCCGGCCGCCGCCTGACCGTTGAGCCGACAGACGGCGTACCCGCCGAACTCGGCCGGGCCGACCTGCCCCTGCCAGCCGAACAGATCACGGTAGAAGTCCAGCGCGGCCTGCTGGTCCTGCGCCATCAGATCGACCCAGCACGGGGTGCCGGTCAGGTACGGGGTGGTGATTACGGGCATGCTCGCTCTTTCCTCGGGAGGTCCCCCGCCAGTCACCCTCCCGTCCCACCCCGGCATCCGCCACCCGACACGCCGCCCCCACGGCCGGGGCTCGGACGGCCACGCGACCTCGATCCGGTACCACGGCGCGCGGGATTGATCCGGACCTCACTGTTCGTCAGTCCTCCAGGCCCCGGCCGGCCGCCCCTCGACCAGCTGCGACGGGCCCTGCGTTCCTCAGCCCGATGAGCGCAGCGCGCGGCCGAGCTCTCCGACCAGCACGCGCGGGTGCCGTCGCCACCACCACAGCTCCGGCGGCGGGATCCGGTGGAACCGGTCGAGGGCGACGCCGTCGTCGTCGACGGTCGCGGCGCGGAACCTCCGGTCGAGGGCCTCGATCCGGGCGGTCCAGAGCAGTACGGTCCGGTCGTCGAGCAGCAGCCACGCCTCGTGCAGCCAGTTCCGGCAGTACAGGTCGTTGGCGTACTCCGCGACGTCGTCCTGGTAGCCGCGCTCGACCTCGCCGACCAGCCGGGCCCAACTGCCCACCCGCTCCTCGACGGTGAACGCCTTGCGCCAGCCGCGCCGGTGCAGCCGTTCGCCGACCGCCACCTCGTTGTTCCCGGGATTCATCGCCTTAAGGCTCTCACGCCACCGGTAGGGTACGCGGATCACGGACACGGAGAGGCGGTTCGCGCAGGTGGCGGTCGAGGCAGTGGCGCAGGCGCAGTTGGCGGGTGCGGCGCGGGCCGCTCTGGGCGGCGGGCGGCGGCTGGCCGCCGTGGAGCGGATGGCGGGCGGCAGCAAGAAGGGCGTGTACCGGCTGGTGATGGACGACGGGACGACGGCGATCGCCTACCGCTGGGCCGACACCGAGAACTACTGGCCTGCCGCCGAGGGCGACGACGACCTCGCCGACCCGTTCTCCCCCGGCCTCGGACTCGACCTGTTCGAGGCGGCGCACGCACGGCTGGCCGGGCTGGGCGTCCGCGTCCCCGCGATCCGGCTGGTCGACCGTGCCGGTGGGTACGGTCCGGCCGACCTGGCGGTCGTCGAGGACGTTCCCGGCGACAGCCTGGAGGCCCTGCTCGCGCGCGATCCGCGGGCCGCCGCCCCGGTGCTGGCGCGGCTCGGGGAGGCGCTGGAGGCGATGCGCGGCCACCGGGCGCCCGGGTACGGCAAGGTGGCCGTGATCGACGCGGGCGGCGCCTCGCACGGGACGTCCTGCGAGGGGGCCGTCCTGGACCGTGCCCTGCGGGACCTGGCCGAGGCGGCGGCGCGCGATCCCCGGGTGGCGGCCGCCCGGGAGCGGCTGGCGGAGCGGCTGCGGTCCCTGGCGGCAGCGGTGCGGCCGCGGGCGGAGTACGCCGTCGTGCACGGCGAGCTGGGGCCCGACCACGTCCTGGTGGACGCGGCAGGGCGGCCCGTGGTGATCGACCTCGAGGGCTCGATGTACTTCGACGTCGAGTGGGAGCACGTGTTCCTGCGGATCCGGCTGCACGACGCCTACCGGCCGTTGGAGCCGGCCGGGTTGGACGAGGACCGGCTCGCCCTCTACCTGCTGGCGCAGCGGCTCTCGCTGACGGCGGGGCCGCTGCGGCTGCTGGACGGGGACTTCCCCGACCGGGTGGCGATGGCGGGCATCGCCGAGTTCAACCTGAACCGGGCGCTGGACCTGGTTGGTTGAACAACGGTCCGGCGGGGCGCTGCCCGGGGACGACCTCTACGCCGCCCTCGCCCGCACCCAGCTCCTCACCGTCTGAGCGGGCCCCGCCGTCTGCGATCACGGCCGGATGCCGAGACCCTGCTGGCCGACCCCGAGCTGGAGGCCCTCCGGCTGCCCTGGGCACCCTGATCCACCCGGCCCCGGGACATGGCGGAAATCGTCACCTCCGTGTCCTTGCCGCCATCGGGACGCGCGGCCACGCTGGAGGGGTGAGCAGCCCGCGCATCGTCTTCGCCGTCTTCCCGGACTTCCAGCTCCTCGACCTGACCGGACCGCACGAGGTCTTCACCCAGGCTGGGTACCTGACCGGGGGCGTCGCGATCGAGACCGTGGCCGCCACGCCCGGCCCGGTGCCCGCCAGCAGCGGTCTCGCCGTCTCGCCGGCCCTGACGATCGAGGAGTTCGAGCGGGCCGACGCCCCGGTGGACACCCTGATCGCCGTCGGCGGCAACGGCGTCCTGCGGGCCTGCGAGGACCGTCGGTTCGTCGACTGGTTCGCCCGCACCGCCCGGCGCGCCCGCCGCACCGCCTCGGTCTGCAGCGGCGCCTTCCTGCTGGGCGCCGCCGGGCTCCTCGACGGGCGGCGCGCCGTCACCCACTGGTCGCGCTGCGCCCAGCTGGTCGAGCGCCACCCGCGGGTCACCGTCGATCCCGACCCGATCTTCGTGCGCGACGGCGACCTGTGGACCTCGGCCGGGATCACCGCGGGCATGGACCTCGCACTCGCCATGACCGAGGCCGACCACGGTCCGGAGGTCTCCCGCACGATCGCCCGCCGGCTGGTGATGTTCGTCCAACGCCCGGGCGGCCAGGCCCAGTTCAGTGCCCAGCTGGCCGCCCAACGGCCGGACCGGGCGCCGCTGCGGGACCTCCTCGACTGGATCGCCGACCACCCCGAAGCCGACCTCGGCGTCCCGACCCTGGCCACCCGCGCCGCCATGAGCGAACGGAACTTCACCCGGGTCTTCCGCGCGGAGACCGGCCGCACCCCCGCCGCCTACGTCGAGAGCGTCCGGATCGAGGCCGCCAAGCGCCTGCTGGAGACCACCCCGGCGACGCTCGACGCGGTGGCCCGCTCCTGCGGCTTCGGCACCGTCGAGACGCTGCACCGCAGCTTCCGACGCACGCTGCAAGTCACTCCCGGCGAGTACCGCAAGCGCTTCTCGGCCCATCCCTCCCTCGCCTGAAAGGCCTGCCCGTGCGCATCGTCATCCCGCTCTTCGACGGCGTCACCGCCCTCGACGCCGTCGGCCCGTACGAGGTCCTCCGCATGCTGCCGGAGGCCGAGGTCGTCTTCGCCGCCGCCGCTCCCGGCACCCACCGGGACGGCGCGGGCGCGCTCGGCCTCCTCGCCACGGCCTCCTTCCGGGACGTCACGGCGGCCGACGTCCTGCTGGTCCCCGGCGGCCCGGGCGCCCGGCGCGGCGTCACCGACGAGCCGCTGCTCGACTGGATCCGCCGCCTGCACGCGACGACCACCTGGACCACCTCCGTGTGCACCGGTTCCCTGCTGCTCGGCGCGGCCGGCCTGCTCGACGGGCTGACGGCCACCACCCACTGGAGCGCCGTCGACCTCCTGGAGTCGTACGGCGCCCGGTACACGGCCCGGCGGATCGTGGAGCAGCCCGGCGGCATCATCACGGCCGCCGGGGTGTCCTCGGGCATCGACATGGCCCTGCGGCTGGCCGAGCTGATCGCGGGTCGGGTCGCCGCGGAGGCCTTCCAGCTCGCCATCGAGTACGACCCCCAGCCGCCCTTCGACTCGGGCTCGTACGCCAAGGCCTCCGACGAGGCGAAGGCCTACCTGGCGAACCGCCCGTAGCGCCGGGCGCGGGTCCAACGGATCAACGGCCGTCCGCGGTCCGGACGAGATTCCGCCGCCTGGCCGCTGGACCAACAGGCGCGGCTGTTGCTCCCGCGGTTTCTCCACCGGCCAGGCGGCGGGCCAGCGGGGAGGGCCGGATGGCGGACACGGCTCCCCCATCGGCCGGAAGGGCCGTGGCGCGCCGAGGAGTTCGCCCGTCGTCAGCGGTGCCAGGTGCGGATGGCGGTCGCCGGCTCCCGGATGTCGGGCGGGAACCGGTGGGCGAGGTCGAGCAGCCAGGCCCGGTCGATCCGCAGGATCACGCCGCGTCCGCCGTGCGGCCCCGGGTGCCGGCCGGGTACGGGCCGAAATCCGCCTCGAACGCGGGCCCCCAGGCCTGGGCGAAGTGGGCGGCGGCGGTCAGGAACCGCTCGCGCCGCTCGTCCGCCTCCTCCGCCAGCACCTTGCGCGCGTAGTCCGGCAGGCTCATCCCGGCGGCCTGCGCGCGCTGCTCCAGCGCCTCGTGCAGGGCGTCGTCCAGGCGGACGTTCAGCTGCTTCATGGCGGCGAGCGTAGCGGCCGGTAGCGCCCGCTACAAGGCGACCGTCGCCGGCACCACCGCACCCGGCGTCAAGCCCGTCCGCGTGCGCTCCTCACTGCCGCACTACGCGCCGTCCCGTGTCAGCCCTCCCGCTGCGAGGACTCGACGCGGACCTCCAGGGCGGGCCAGTGCGCCGCCCACCCGGCCAGCCGGTCCGGGTCCACCGGGCTCTGCGGGACCAACGAGGCGTCCGGCCGGAAGGTCACGCAGGTACCGGTGGTGCCGTCGGGCTCGACCGGCTCGAGGCCGGTGACCGGGAGGCCGTGCTCGTAGCGCTGGGTCCAGGCCCCGTTGAGCCGCCGATTGGTGTGCAGCAGCCGGCTGCTGAGCGCCGCGACGACGGACACGCCCCGGCGCGGGTGCCCGTCCGGGAGGCGCTCCGCCTCGGGGTGGTCGAAGAAGCGCAGGTCCTTGGTCGCCATGACCGGCTTCTTGACCACCTCGCCGCGCTCGTCGACCCGGGTGTCGGTGCCCCGACCGTCGTCCCGGACCGACACCGAGCCGTCGGCGTGCAGGGTGACGACGCATCGGCCCGCGCCGCGCGCGGCCGCCTCGTCGCCGGCATAGGCGAGCACCTCCAGCACGAGGTGCTCCACCCCGCCCGGCGCGAACCCCTCGGCGTCCGCGCGGATCCGGGCGAGGTGCTCGGCGTCCACGGTGGCGGCCCAGTCGTGGGTGGTGTTGGTCCAGGCAGCCCTGGCGGTTCCGTCCATCCGTCGAGTATGCCCCAGCGCTCACCCGCCGCCCGCCACCAGCTGGTCCCCCAATCCACTGCGGCGGTACAGGACTTGCCGCCCGTCCCGGGCCCGGACGACCAGGCCGGTGGCGTGCAGCACCCGCAGCTGCTGGGAGACGGCGCTCGGGGTGACGCGCAGCCGCCGGGCCAGCTCGACGGTGGGCAGCGGCTCCTCCAGCAGCACGAGCAGGCGGGCGCGCGGAGCGCCGAGCAGGGTGGTGAGGGCGGTCGGGTCGAGGGTGGGCGGGGCGTCCCAGAGGGTCGCCACGCCGCGGCTGGGGTAGACCAGGCGGGGCGGCACGTCAGGGCTGACCGGGGGTGCGGGCTTGTGGGCGAACACGGACGGCAGGAGCAGCAGCCCCCGGCCGGAGGCGGCGACCCGGTGGTGGCTGATCATCCGGTCGACGTGCAGCACACCGTCCTCCCAGCGCAGGTCGGGGTGCATGTCGGCGAACAGCAACCGAGCGCCGCCGATGGCGAGTTGGCGGGCGCGGTAGGTCATGTCCGCCTCCAGCACCAGCCGCATCCGCGGCCACAGCGGCTCGATCGCCACCGCCCAGTAGCGGCGCAGCAGTTCGCAGATCGCGTCGCGCAGCCCGAGGACCGCCGCGTCCTCCTCGGCGAGCGCGTCGCCCAGCGCCTCCGGCAGGGCGTCGGGCGCGTGGGCGAGCCGCAGGTCGTGCCGCACCTCGGCCGCCGACGCCCGCCGGACCACGGCGAGTTCCTCCTCGAAGGCCAGCGCGAAGCCGCCGGCCGCCGGGGTGAGGAAGTCGGGCAGGGTGCGTCTGCGCGCCACCAGGGACATCAGCAGTCCGGTGTCCAGCCCGCCGAGCCGGCCGAGCACCGAGCGCCGCCAGGGCAGGTGCAGCGCGGACAGCCCCGGATCCTGGAGCACCCGCAGGCTGAGCACGACCTCGTGCAGCGGGGAGAGCGCGAAGCGGGTGTCGGCGAGGTCCTCGACGTCGAGCTCGAAGCTGATCATTAAGCCCCAGGCTACATTCCTTGGCCGGGACCGGGCGCTGCCGTGCACTTCCCGCATGACCTCCAGCAGCCCGCACCCGACGCCCCGACGGCACCCGCCGACCCCCGGAATCACCCCCCTGCTCGCCGTCACCTGCGCCGTGGCGGTCGGCAACCTCTACTTCCCACAGGCCCTCGTCCCGCTGATCGCCACCGGCCTGCACATGCCGCCGGACGCGGCCGCCACCGTGGTGACCGCCACCCAACTCGGCTACACCGCCGGGATCGTCCTGCTGGTGCCGCTCGGCGACCGGCTCCCCAACCGGCCGCTCCTGGTCGCCCTGCTGGGCCTCACCGGGCTCGCCCTGCTCACCGCCGGCTGCGCCCCGGCGCTGCCCGTGCTGGTCGCGGCGAGCGCGGCGGTCGGCCTGACCACCGTCGCCGCGCAGGTGGTCGGCCCGCTGGCGGCCGGACTGACCGCCCCGGACCGTCAAGGGGCGGTGATCGGCGTCCTGTTGAGCGGCTCGACCGCCGGCATGCTGCTGGCCCGCACCTTCAGCGGCACCCTCGGCAGCTGGCTGGGCTGGCGGGCCCCCTACCTGGTCGCCGCCACCGCGGCCCTGCTCCTCGCCGCCGTCCTGGCGGTCGCCGTCCCGACGACCATCCCCACCTCCCGCCGGCCGTACCCGGCCCTGCTGCTCGAACCGCTGCGGCTGCTGCGCACCGAGCCCGAACTGCGCCGCTCCAGCCTCTACCAGGCGACCGTCTTCGCCGGGTTCTCCGCCGTCTGGACCACCCTGGCCCTGCTCCTGACCGGCCCGGCCTACCGGCTGGGCACTCCGGCCGTGGGCCTGCTCGCCCTGGTCGGCGCGGCCACCGTGTGCTGCACCCCGTACGCGGGCCGCCTGGTGGACCGCCACGGTCCGGACCCGGTGAACCTGGTCTGCCTCCTCGGGGCGCTCGCCTCCGCCGCCGTACTGCTCCCGGGTGCCGCGGGCGGCCCGCTCGGGCTGGCCGCGCTGGTGCTCGGCACACTGCTGCTGGACGTGGCGATGCAGTGCGGCATGGTGGCCAGCCAGGCCCGGGTCTACGCCGTCCGCCCGGAGGCCCTGGGCCGTCTCAAGACCGCGTACATGACCTGCGCCTACCTGGGCGGCAGCGCGGGCTCCTGGCTCGGCGTCCGGATCTGGGTGCTGGCCGGCTGGTGGGGCGTGTGCACACTGCTCGCCCTCCTGGCCACGCTCGCCCTGGCCCGCCACCTGCTGGCCGCCCGTACCACCGCACGGGCCACCACCCTCAGCCGGTGACCAGCCGGCGGCCGCTGATCTCCGTGGGGCGGATCCGCACCCAGCGGGGCCGGTCACCGCCGGCCCACGGGGCCGCGCCGGGCAGGCCGTCGAGGCGGCGGCGCTCCTCCGGGTCGTCCACGTACCGGGCCGTGCCGACGGCGAGCACGCTCCAGCCGCGGCCCTGGAACTCGTCGATGCGGTCGACCTCCAGGGACACCTCCGCCCCCTCGTCCGGGGCGGTGCCGGCGCGGTCGCCGGTGCGGTAGGCGAAGGAGGAGCGGTCGACCACGTAGTTGACGGGGTACACGGCCGGGCCGGGCCGCACCGGCAGGGCGATCCGGCCGATCCCGTGCGAGCCGACCAGCTCCCAGCACTCGGCGTCGGTGAGGTTGAGCAGTCGCGGTCGCGGGCCGGGCCCGCCGCGGCCGGGCGGGGCGTCGGGGCCGTCCTCCAGGAGTTCGTCCCGGGTCGCGCCGAGCGCGGCGGCGATCCGGACGAAGCCGCCGGGGTCGAAGGCGGGCCCGGCTTCGAGCAGGTGGCCCAGGTAGCGCGGCGCCATCGCCGCCCGGCGGGCCAGGTCCTCCTCGCTGAGACCGAGTCGCTCGCGCCGTTCGGCGACCCGGCGGGCCACGGCGGTGGGGTCGGGATCGGACGTGTGGTTCACGGTGGTGGCTCCTCGGCTCGCCCCAAGGGCCACCGGACCGGCATCCGGGCGGTGACCAGGCCCGATCCATCCAAGCGTCCGGCGATCGCCAAGTCGAGGAACGGCAGGGCCCCGTGCGTGTCGGCACACCCCTCACGGCCTGCGCCCGACCCGACCTTGATCCCTCATCACCCGCCTGCGATCATCCCCCTGACGCGGAATCAGGTCCGCGTCGTGAGCGGGGACGAGGAGACAGATCCGTGATCGTCGTGACGGGTGCCACCGGTACGGTCGGTTCCAAGGTGGTCGTGGGGCTGCGCGAGCGCGGCCAGGCGGTGCGGGCGCTGGTGCGCGCCGGGTCCGAGGGCCAGGCGGAGTGGGACGAGGCGGTCGAGCGGGTCGCCGCCGACTTCGCCGACCCGGCGTCGCTGGACGCCGCCCTCGCCGGCGCCGACACCATCTACCTGCTGGTCGCCGTGCACCCGGAGATGGCCCAGCACGAGAAGAACGTGATCGACGCCGCCGTCCGCACCGGCCGCGGCCCGCGGATCGTGCTGCACGCGGCCGCCGGGGTCGAGTACCGGCCGGAGGGCGTGCGCTTCGTCGGCGCGCACATCGCGGGCCTGGACCACCTGAAGGCCTCCGGCCTGCCGTGGACGGTGCTCGGCCCGAACGGCTTCTACCAGAACTTCCTCGGCACGGCCCCGACCGTCAAGGCCGGCAGCCTGGCCGTGCCGGGCGGCGAGGGCGCGGTGTCGTACGTGGACGCCCGGGACGTCGCGGCGGCCGCCGTCGAGGTGCTGGCGACCGAGGGGCACGAGGGCGCGGTCTACACCCTGACCGGCCCGGCGGCGCTCACCCACGGGGACCTGGCCGAGCAGCTGGCGGCCGTCGCCGGCCATCCGGTCACGTACACCGCGCTCACCCCCGAGGTGGCCCTGAACGGCCTGCTCGGCATGGGCTGGGAGCCGTGGCGCGCCGAGGGCATGGTCGAGCTGTACGGGCTTTACGCGGCCGGGCAGGCCTCGGCGGTCAGCTCGGACGTGGAGAAGCTGACCGGCCGCCCGCCGCGCACCTTCGCCGAGTTCGCGGCCGAGCACGCCGAGGTCTTCCGCGGCTGAGCCGGCGCCGGGGGCGCGCCGCCGCGGGACCCCAGCGGCGCGCCCCCGGTCCCCCGCCCCCGCGGGGCCGTCGACGATGCGTCAAGATCCCCCTGCGCACGCCTTACCGTCCCGCCCGGCCGGGCGCATACTGTGCTGCGCGCGGCGAGCATCAGGCGACAGGGCCATCCCGGACCCGGCCCGGCTGCGCCGCGACGGGGAGAAGGTAGAACAGGCGTGGCGGTACTCGTGGTCGTCGTGGTGGTCGTCCTGCTGTGGCTGATGACCGGCGTGCGGGTGGTGCAGCAGTACGAGCGCGGCGTGGTGTTCCGGCTCGGCAAGGTGCGCGGGAAGGTCCGCGAGCCGGGCCTGACGCTGCTGGTGCCGATGCTCGACCGGATGCGCAAGGTGAACGTCCAGGTGGTCACGATGCCGGTGCCCGCGCAGGAGGGCATCACCAAGGACAACGTCTCGGTGAGCGTGGACGCGGTGCTGTACTTCCGCGTGGTCGAGCCGATCAAGGCCACCGTGGACGTGCAGAACTACGGCTTCGCCATGCTGCAGGTCGCCCAGACCTCGCTCCGCTCGATCATCGGCAAGAGCGAGCTGGACGACCTGCTGTCCGGGCGGGAGCACCTGCACGAGGGCCTGGAGGTCATGCTGGAGAGCCCGGCGGCGGGCTGGGGCGTGCACATCGACCGGGTGGAGATCAAGGACGTCAGCCTGCCCGACTCGATGAAGCGCTCGATGGCCCGTCAGGCCGAGGCCGACCGCGAGCGCCGGGCCCGGATCATCACGGCGGACGGCGAGTTCCAGGCGGCCGCCAAGCTCGCCGAGGCGGCGACCAAGATGGCCGAGACCCCGGCGGCGATGCAGCTGCGCATGCTGCAGACCGTGGTCGAGGTCGCGGCGGAGAAGAACTCGACGTTGGTGCTGCCGTTCCCGGTGGAGCTGCTGCGCTTCTTCGAGGCCTCCACGGCCCGGCTCACCGAGGGAGCGGCCGCAGCGGCCCCCACCGTCCCGGCGCAGGCGGCCGAAGCCGACGGCGACTGACGTCGGGCGCAGCTGACGTCGGGCGCAGCTGACGCCCACTCGGCCGGCTTGGGAAGGTTCCCGGGCCGGCCATAGGCCCGCTCTATGACCTCATAGATCAGCACCGACTACACCTCCGTACGAACCGCGGGTTGGCTGCGAGGGTCCGGACCCATCACCTCCCACTGCGCCCGACCGGAGGATCCGCCAGCATGACCCGCCCGATCCGAGTCGCCATCGTCGGAGCCGGCCCCGCCGGCATCTACGCCGCCGACGCCCTGCTGAAATCCGATGCCGCACAGGCGCCCGGCGTCTCGATCGACCTGTTCGAACGGATGCCCGCCCCGTTCGGCCTGATCCGCTACGGCGTGGCCCCCGACCACCCGCGGATCAAGGGCATCGTCACCGCCCTGCACCAGGTGCTCGACAAGCCCCAGGTCCGCCTGTTCGGCAACGTCGACTACCCGTCCGACCTCGCCCTGGACGACCTGCACCGCTACTACGACGCCGTGGTCTTCGCCACCGGCGCGATGGCCGACCGACCGCTCGGCCTGCCGGGCATCGACCTGGACGGCTCCTACGGCGCCGCCGACTTCGTCTCCTGGTACGACGGCCACCCGGACGTGCCCCGTACCTGGCCGCTGGAGGCCGAGAAGGTCGCCGTCCTCGGCGTCGGCAACGTCGCCCTGGACGTGGCCCGGATCCTCGCCAAGACCGCCGACGAGCTGCTGCCCACCGAGATCCCGCCGAACGTGTACGAGGGCCTGGGCCGCAACCGCGCCGTCGAGGTGCACGTCTTCGGCCGCCGGGGCCCGGCCCAGGCCAAGTTCAGCCCGATGGAGCTGCGCGAGCTGGACCACTCGCCCACCATCGAGGTGATCGTCAACCCGGAGGACATCGAGTACGACGAGGGCTCGATCGCCGAGCGCCGCGCCGTCAAGCACGTCGACCTGGTCGCCGCCACCATCGAGAACTGGGCGATCCGCGACGTCGGCGACCGACCCCACCGGGTGTACCTGCACTTCTTCGAGTCCCCGGTCGAGGTCCTCGGCGAGGACGGCCGGGTGGTCGGCCTGCGCACCGAGCGCACCGAGCTGGACGGCACCGGCAACGTGCGCGGCACCGGCCGGCACACCGACTGGGACGTCCAGGCGGTCTACCGGGCCGTCGGCTACTACTCCGACGAGCTGCCGAAGCTGCCGTTCGACCCGGTCTCCGGCACCGTCCCGCACCGGGCCGGCCGCGTCCTGGACGGCGACGGCTCCCACCTGCCCGCCGTCTACGTCACCGGCTGGATCAAGCGCGGCCCGGTCGGCCTGATCGGCCACACCAAGGGCGACGCCAACGAAACCGTCGCCTGCCTGCTGGACGACCACGCCACCGGCCGGCTGCCCGGCGCCGCCGAGCCCGACCCCGCGGCGGTCGAGGAGCACCTGCGCGCCCGCGGCGTCCGCTACACCACCTGGGACGGCTGGAAGCGGCTGGACGCCCACGAGCGTGCCCTGGGCCAGGCCCAGGACCGCGAGCGGGTCAAGGTCGTCGAGCGCGAGGACATGCTCCGCCGCAGCGGGGCGTGAATCCTACGAACGGCGGACGATCGGCAGCAGCACCTCGTCGACGATCGCCGCCGGGTCGAGTTCGACGGTGCCCCCGCCGCACATCTTGATCCGGTACAGCATCAGCGCCGGCACCACGTCGGTGACCATCGGGGTGACCGCCCCGGGACGGACCTCGCCCCGGGCGGCGCCCCGGTCGAGCACCTCGGCGATCAGCCCGGTGGTGGGTTCGACCACCCGCTCCAGCACCAGTTCCAGGAAGGCGTGGGCGCGCTGGTGGTCGATCTCGCTCATGATCGCGCGGACGGCGGCGCCGAGTTCGCTGAACATCGCGGTGCGCAGCCCGGTCACCACCGCCAGGAGGTCCCCGCGCAGGCTGCCGGTGTCGGGGGCCGGTCCGGCCGGCGGCAGGCTGGCCCGCAGCGCGTCCATGACCAGCTCCTCCTTGGAGGACCAGCGCCGGTAGAGGGCGGCCTTGCCGGTCTGCGCGGCGGCGGCCACGCCCTCCATGGTGAGCCGCGCGTAGCCGTCGGTGGTGAGCTGCTGGAGGGCCGCGCCGTAGATGGCGCTCTCCAGGGCCTCCCCGCGCCGGCGGACCGGGGCGGCCGTCGCCGCCGCCCGCTCGGTGCCGCCCTCGGCAGTTCGGGCTTCCGCGGACATGACTGCACACCTTCCGGGGGTTCCTTGTTCACCAGGCCTTACCGCCAATGTTAGTGAACGAACCCGTTCCCTCCCAAGCACCCGTGCCGCCCAGCCTACGCAGACCCCGGGCAGCCATCGATCCGTGCCGCACCCCACCCGCTCGCCGCAGCAGGCCCCCGTCAACCGGCTCCCGGGGCATCAGCCCGTGATCGGCGGGTTCGGCCGGGTCAGACCGCGGTCGTAGGCGAAGATCACCGCCTGCACCCGGTCCCGGGCGCCGATCTTCGCCAGCACCCGGCTCACATGGGTCTTGACCGTCGATTCGGCCAGCACCAGCCGCTGGGCGATCTCGCTGTTGGTCCAGCCCTGCGCGATGGCCACCAGGATCTCCCGCTCGCGCTCGGTCAGCGCCTCCAGCCGGGGGTCCTCGACGGGCGTCGCGCCGGGCGGGCGGACCGGCAGGTGGTGGGCGTAGGCGTCGAGCAGCCGCCGGGTGATGGCGGGGGCCACCACGGCGTCGCCCTCGGCGACCGCGCGGATGCCGGCGAGCAGTTCCTCTGGGCGGGCGTCCTTGAGCAGGAAGCCGCTGGCCCCGGCGCGCAGCGCGGCGTGCGCGTACTCGTCCAGGTCGAAGGTGGTGAGCACCAGGATCCGCGAGCGTCCGCCGGTGGCGACGATCCGGCGGGTGGCCTCGATGCCGTCCATGCCGGGCATCCGGATGTCCATCAGGACGACGTCCGGCCGCAGGTCGGCGGTCAGCCGGACGGCCTCCGCACCGTGGGCGGCCTCGCCGACCACCTCGGTGTCGGGCTGGCTCTCGAGCAGCATCCGGAAGCCGTAGCGCTGCAGTGGCTGGTCGTCCACGATGAGGACGGTGGTCACGGGTGGCCGCCTGTCGGGTCGGGAGTGAGGTCCAGTACGGCCTCCACGGTCCATCCTGCCCCAGGGCCGGGGCCCGCCGTGACGGTGCCGCCGTACAGGGCCGCGCGTTCGCGCATCCCGGCCAGGCCGTGCCCCTCGCCGTCCGGCCGCACCGGTCGGCGGACGCCGTCGGGCGGGCCGCCGTCCTGGACCCGCACCCGCAGCCGGGTGGCGTCGGCGGTCAGGGTCACGTGCGCCCGGGTGTCGGAGCCGGCGTGCTTGAGGGTGTTGGTGAGCGCCTCCTGGACGATCCGGTAGGCCATCAGCTGGACGCCGCGGTCCAGCTGGTCCAGGTCGCCGCCGACGGTGTACACGATCTGGGGTCCGGCGGCGCGGATCCGGGCGCACAGCCCGTCGAGGTCGGCGATGCCGGGCTGCGGGTTGAACTCGGCGGCCTGGTCGGCCTGGTCGCGCAGCACGCCGAGCATCCGGCGCAGTTCGCCGAGCGCCTGGCGACTGGCCTCGCCGATCAGCTGCAGCGCCTCCCGGCCGCGTTCGGGGGAGGCCTGGGCCGCGTAGGCGCCGCCGTCGGCCAGGGTGACGATGACGGACAGGTTGTGGCCGATGATGTCGTGCATCTCCCGGGCCACCCGGGTGCGTTCGGTGGCGGTGGCCAGCCGGCTGCGCTGGTCGCGCTCGATCTCCAGCCGGGCGGCGCGCTCGCGCAGCCCGGCCAGCTGGGCCCGGCGGATGCGCACCGCGATGCCGAGGGCGACGCCTGCGGTGGCGGCGCTGACCAGGAAGAACAGGGCGTCCCCGACCGGCAGCCCGCCGCCGGAGACCTCCACCGCGACCAGGCCCATCGCACCGACCATCACCACGCAGGACCAGGCCAGGTGCCGCAGCCGGCCGTGCAGGGCCAGGCTGTACAGCGCCACCAGCAGGGCGACGTCGGCGCGCAGGGCCACGCCCAGCGACCACTGCAGCACGAACACCGCCATGATCGCCGCGAAGGCCCCGGTGGGCCGCCGCCGGCGCCACAGCAGCGGCAGCACCAGCCCCGCCTGCAGGGCGAGGGTGCCCGGCAGCGGCGGGCGGACGAAGTTGAGCCGGTGCTCGTGCGGGCCGCCCTCGCCGTGGCCCGGGAAGAGGTCGGGCAGGCAGAACATCAGGAAGACCATGGCCACCACGGCGGTGTCCAGCACCCAGGGGTGGTCGCGGTCCGCCTCGCGCAGCCGCTGGCCGACCCGGGCCAGCCGGGCGAACAGCGGGTGCCCGGACAGCGCGTCGGTGGCCGCGAACGGGCCGGCGGAGGTGGTCTGGTCCTCGCTCACCGGTGGGTCTCCTGACGGTCGTGAAAGCAGTGCGGTGCCGCGTGGAAAGCAGTGCGGTGGGGGGGGGGGGCCCCCCCGCGGCGCGCCCCGCGGGGGGGAGGGGGCGGGGGGCGCGGGGGGGGGGCGGGGGGGGGAGCGGCCGGAAAGGAAGAGGGGGGTGTGGGGTAAAA
>NZ_JBSFGK010000076.1:5545-38749 GCF_053596495.1 Kitasatospora sp. NPDC001683 | reverse complement strand
CCCCGGGGCGCCCGCCCGGGGGCCGCGGGGGCCGGAACCGCCCGGGCCCCGGCGCGCACGCGTCGCTCACGGGCTGAGCCGCCTTCCGGAGGACTGCAGGTTCCGCAACGCGCGTTCGACCGGCTTCGTCCGGGACATCGCCGCCACCCTGCGGAACCAGTCGATCTCGCCGGAGAGTTCCTGCTCCCCGATGGTCAGCGTCCGCTCCGTGCCGCTCGGCACCGCGCCCGCGAGGCGCGCCCGCAGCGCGAGCAGGAGCAGGACGGCCTCCACGGCGGCCTCCCGGTCCGCTCCCGCGGCCACCGTCGCCGCCAGGACCCGTTCGGCCGCCGCCCGGTCGGCGGGCGACAGGTACTCGTCCAGCACCAGGGAGCTGTCCCGGATCTCGATGATGTAGCGGTACAGGACGAGGTCCGGATCGCGCTGGAGCTCCCGGGGCAGCGGCAGGACGTTCTCGGGCGTCGCCGCCTTGAGCAGCGTCCACAGCGGACAGATCGCCCGCACCTGCCGCCACGCCCGGTGCCGGCGGAGCCGCTCGGCCAGCGCCGGCCAGGACATCCCCACCGCCAGCAGGAGCACGCAGAGCGCCAGCAGGGACTGGGTGGCCGCCACGGCCGCCGCGGACCCGAGGACCTGCCACCCGAGCGCGTGCGCCGTGAGGTACGTCAGGCGCTGGACGACGTAGACGAAGCCGGCCAGATTGGCCAGCCCGACGATCATCATGGAGGTGCGCGAGGGTCCGGGCAGCGCGTGCCGGCCGTACAGCCAGCACAGTCTGACGCCGGTGGCGCAGGCGAAGGAGATGTACCCGAGGAAGATCGCCCAGTAGGCCTGGGTCAGCGGCTGGTCCGCGTTGGCCGTGAGCAGGTCCGCGTCGCCGTCCGGGCGCGGCATCGCGGCGAACAGGGCGGTGAGGCCCAGCACCGAGACCGCCAGCAGGACCCAGCGCAGCCGGGCGAGGCGCCCGGGCGTGGCCGCGGTGGCCTCCCGGACGAACTCGAAGAAGACCGCGACGGCGCAGAGCGACAGGATGTGGACGGGGAGGTTGGTGAAGCTCCGGACCCCGGTGAGGCCGTCGATCACCCGGCGGACGTCGGGCACGCCGATGGTGAAGTCGACCGCCCAGATCGCCCACATGGACCAGAGCGCCCGATCACGACGGCACGCGGTCGCGATGCCCCTCGACTTCCACAGGGCGATCAGCCAGATGGGCGGGACGGTGATCACGTCGAACAGCCTCATGACGGCCTTCGCCTCCCCGACCCGGAACGAGACCCCGACCTCGGACCGACAACCGCTCCCGCGCCCGGCCTCGAACCGGAGCGCGCCTTCGAAGCCGAGCCCCGGAAGGAGTCGATGACCCGGCGCAGCGTGTTCGCGTGCTCCGCCGACGCGGTGGCCGCCGTCAGCGGAGCGACGTTGAAGCGCTGCCACATCATCGACGCCAGCAGCTCGGCCTCCTGCTCCTGCGCGCTGGTGGCCCCGTGCTGGCCGCGTGCCAGCAGGCGGGCCGCCATCGCCGGATCCAGGTCGGGGAACAACTGGGCGAGCATCTCCGGTGCGGCGGTGGACGGCTGGCGGTGGTCCAGCAGCATGTGCGCCAGTTCGTGCAGGACGATGTGGGTCTGGTGGACGGGGCTGGTGACGGGCGCGTAGTAGACGTGGTCGACCGAGCCGAAGGCCAGCCAGACCCCGCACACCGCCCCGGCACCGGCGTCGACCGGACCGGGCAAGGGCAGCAGCCGCAGCGGACGCCCCCGTACGGCGGCCACCGCCTCGCACAGATCGGTCAGCTCGAACGGCTTCGGAAGGTCGAATCCGCGCAGCAGTTCCGCGAACCTGCGCGTCCGGTCCCGTTGTTCATCGACGTCCAATCCCGTTTCCCCCCAGCCCGGCCAGCCGCTGTTCGACTGCGACAGCAGCGAACAGTATGACCGCACGTCAGCTCGAGGTCGGACGAGACATGGCTCACACGAACCGTTCGGGCTCCCCGGTCGCCGGCTGCTCCGACGGGCCGCCCTGCTCGACGAGCGAGCGGACGATGTCCAGCCCCTGGCTCGACATGGTGGCGACGGTGGCGGCCCGCAGGGCCACCGAGCGCACGTCGTTGGCGCGCATCGCGGAGATCAGCGACAGCTGGGCGGACACCCGGGCGGCCACGTCGTCGTCGATGAAGTACGCCTGCGGCACCCCGAAGAAGTCGCCCAGCGCCCGCAGGGTCGAGATGGTGGGGTTCGACGCCTTGCCCTTGACCAGGGCCCACAGTCGCCCGACCGAGAGCTTCGGCGCGTTGGGACCGCCCTGGGCCCGGATGCCGTCGACGACCTCCTGGAGCGTGAACCGGCGGCCCAGTGGCTGGACGTGCTCGAAGAGGTACTCCACGCGCTGCCCCAGCTGTACCGCCTCGGGGTCGATCTCGTCCACGGCGCCCTCGCCGTCGGCCGGAGCCGTTGTGTCGTCCATTGCCTTCCGTCCCGTTCGGATCCCGCTGAGCCTACCGGGCCCGCCCGCGCTGAGGACTACCGCCTCAGCGCCTCCAGCGGCTGCCGGCGTCCAGGCGGCAGAGATGGATGGTGCCGCGCGGATCGGCGGGTACGAGTGGTCGAGCCGCCGGCCCTGTTCGAGGGCCACCTGGAGGACGGCCCCGGCGCCCGCACCCCACAGCGCGCCCGGCGGGCGTCGTCCCTGGTGGGAGCGGAACGCCGGACAGGGTCGAGCCGTGTCCGTCGAACCGCCCGATGGCATGGCTGTAGGCATCGGATCCGTGCCCCTCGGTCCTGTGGCGCCCGGCGCCCGGATCAGCTCTGCCCGTGCCCCGCGACTCCAATCGCCTTGTCGCGCAACCGAGTTCCCGGCCGCAGCCGCCCGGAGGCCCGGGCTCACCGGGCGCGGACGATCACCACCGGGCAGGTCGCGTGCTGCGCGCAGCGGGTGCTCACCGAGCCGAGCAGCGCCCGGGTGAAGCCGCCACGCCCGTGGCTGCCCACCACCAGCAGTTCGGCGCCCTTCGCCGCGTCGAGCAGGACGTCGGAGGCGTCACCCATGACCATGCTCCGGCGGACCGGCACCGGGCAGTCGGTGCCGAGCACCGCCTCCAGCTCGTCGGCGAACTTCCGCTCGGCGAGTTCCTGGTCGAAGGTGGAGTCGACCACCGGCGCCGACCAGCCGAAGTGGCTCGGCGGCTCCCACGCTCCCACCGCGTCCACCGTCGCGCCGATCATCTCGGCCTGCCGGACCGCCCACCGCAGCGCGGCGTGCGACGGCTGAGAGCCGTCGACGCCGACCACGACACGGGGCAGGGAGTGGTTCGCGTCCATCGGTACCGTCCTGGGGTGCTGGCCATCGCTCCTTCCCACCACGGTGCGGACCGTCCGCCGTCACCGCCACTACGGCCCGGCACCCGGGTGACGGCGTCGGCCGCCGTCACCCGCCGAGGCGTGGCGGACGCCACCTTCCGGGTGACGCGGCTGGAGCGCGCTTCCGAGCTGTCGGCCCTCGCCGGGCCAACGGCCCGGGCCGCCTCGGCGAACCGGTGGTGCGTCAGACGCAGACCACCTCGACGCCCTGGCCCACGAACTGCCCGACCAGTTCCTCCGGCGCGTTCTTGTCGGTGACCAGGACGGCGATGTCACCGACCGCACACACCTGGGCGAACGCCCGACGACCGAGCTTGGTGGAGTCGGCGACCACGATGACCTTCTCCGCCCGCCGCGCCATGGCCCGGTTGGCACTGGCCTCGCCCTCGTCGTGCGCGGCCGCGCCCAGGCGCGCGTCCACCGCGTTCACCCCGAGGATCGCGTAGTCCAGCGAGATCCCTTCGAGCACCGGCGTGGCCAGCGGGCCGGTCAACTCGTAGGAGTTGGAGCGCACGACTCCGCCCGTCACCACGGTCTTCACGTGCGGCCGGACCGCCAGCTCGCTCGCGATGTTGATCGCGTTGGTGACCACCGTCAGCGAGATCCCGGCACCGTGCTCGGCCAGGTCCGCCCGGGTCGCCAGTTCGCGGGCCACCTCCGAGGTGGTCGTTCCGCCGTTGAGGCCGACCACCGCCCCGGGCGGGATGAGCCGGGCCGCCGCCTCGGCGATCCGGTGCTTCTCGTCCGCCTGGCGCGCGGTCTTGTAGCGAAGCGGCAGGTCGTACGCGACTCCGCTCAGCACCGCTCCACCGCGGGTGCGGGTCAGTAGCTGCTGGCGGGCCAGCTCCTCCATGTCGCGGCGGACCGTCGCGGGGGAGACTCCGAGCAGCTCGGCGGCCTCGGCGACCTCGATGCGGCCCTTGTCACCGAGGACTTCGAGCAGCCGTGTCCACCGCTCGTGCGTGCCCATCGCCTCTCCTCAACTCTCCGTGCCGACGTCAAGCGTATCGGACATGATCGGCAGGCGATCCGCCCGTCACTTCACCGAGCCGACGGTGCGGCGGGAGACGACGTGGCGTTCGATCAGTGCGGGGTTCCCGCCGGCCGGGCCGCCTGCCGTCATCCGGGGTGGCGGGGGTAGCGCTTTCCGGTCTGCGGTTCGTCAAAATACCTGTGGCTACCGGTCGTTCGGCCCGTCATGTCCCTCGCGGACCGGCGCGTCGGGCTCGTCGAGGAGGAGTTCCAGCAGCGGCAGCGCCGCCTCCAGGGCGCGGCACTGCTCGGGGGTGAGGCGGGTGCTGCGGCGGGCCAGCAGGGCGGTGCGCTCGCGGCGGATGCGGGAGAGGGCGTCCCGTCCGCGCCGGGTCGGGGCGAGGAGCTGGGAGCGTCCGTCCTGTGGGTCCGGGGTCTTGGCGATCAGGCCGCCGGCGACGAGCGGGCTTTCGCCAACTAGGCGATGGTCCCGGCGGCCGTTCGAGCGACAGACCGCTGCGAGCACCCGTGGAGCAGACCGCTACCAGCCCCCCGGTTGAGCACCGTGAGCATCCGGGTACGTTCCGTGACATGTCCGACGAGAAGCACCGCGCCGTGGCCGAGGCGATCCTCCCGCTGGTCGGCGGCGCCGCCAACATCCGCTCCGTCGCCCACTGCATGACCCGGCTTCGGCTGGGTCTGGCGGACCGTTCCCTGGTCGACCGCGAGGCGCTCGGGGCGCTGCCGGCCGTCCTGGGCACGGTCGAGGACGACACCTACCAGATCGTCCTCGGCCCCGGCGCCGTCGCCGGGGTCACCGCGCAGCTGCGCCGGCTGCTGGACCCTGGTGCGACCGCCCCCACCGCCGAGGACCTCGCCGGACGCGGTGCGCGGATCCGCGCGCAGGCCCGGGTGCGCAACGCGACCCCGGTCAAGCGGACGCTGCGCCGGATCGCGAACGTCTTCGTCCCGCTGATCCCCGCCCTGATCGGCTGCGGGATCGTCGCCGCCCTCGGCGGGACGCTCGCCAACCTCGGCCGGGCACCGGCTCTGGTCATCGCGCTGGGGCCGGTCTCCTCGGGGTTCATGTCGCTGCTCGCCGTCTTCGTCGGCTACAACACGGCGCAGGAGTTCGGCGGCACGCCCGTGCTGGGCGGGGCCGTGGCCGCGGTGATCGGCTACGCCGGGGTCGCCAAGGTGGAGGCGTTCGGCCACCACCTCACCCCCGGGCAGGGCGGGGTGGTCGGGGCGCTGCTCGCCGCGCTGCTGGCGGTGCAGGTGGAGCGGTGGACCCGGCGGATCCTGCCCGCCGCGCTGGACGTCCTGGTCACGCCCACGGTCACCGTCCTGGTCGGCGGGCTGGCGGCGCTGTTCGGCCTGATGTTCGTCGCCGGGGAGGTCTCCACCGCGATCGGCCACGCCACCTCCTGGCTGCTCGCCCACGGCGGGCTGCTCGCCGGGATGGTGCTCGGCGGGCTCTTCCTGCCGCTGGTGATGCTCGGCCTGCACCAGGCGCTGATCCCGATCCACGCCACCCTGATCCAGCAGCAGGGTTCCACCGTCCTGCTGCCGATCCTCGCCATGGCCGGCGCCGGGCAGGTCGGCTGCGCCGCCGCCGTCTACCTGCGGCTGCGGCACAACGCCTCGGTCCGGGCGACCATCAGGTCCGCGCTGCCGGCGGGCCTGCTCGGCGTCGGCGAGCCCCTGGTCTACGGGGTCACCCTGCCGCTGGGCCGCCCGTTCGTCACGGCCTGCGTGGGCGGCGCCGCCGGGGGCGCCTTCGTCGGGGCGGCCGGCCAGCTCGGCAGCGAGGTCGGATCGACCGCCGTCGGCCCCTCCGGCTGGGCCCTGTTCCCGCTGCTGGCCGGCCCGCACGGGATGGCCGGCAGCGCCGCCGTCTACGGGGGCGGGTTGCTGACCGGGTACGCGGTGGGCTTCCTGGCCACGTACTTCTTCGGCTTCACCCGGGAGTCGCTCGCCGAGTACAACGCCGCTCCGGCGCAATCCGCTCCCGCGGTCGCGGCCGAGTAGCCCAACGCCTCGGCGCAGCCCACGTGTCGGGCTGGACTCGGCTGCCACCACCGCACGGCCAGCGGGTGCACGGCGTGACGCTTCGTTATGTCCTCGTGATATCCGCACTGACCCGGTGGGTCTACCTTTGTCGACGCTCGGCCAACTCCACACCCTCACAAGGGAGTAGCCATGCCCGAAGCCCGTCGGCGCACCCTCGCCGTGTCCACCGCCCTGCTCACCCTCCTGGGCACCGCAGCACCGGCCGTCGCCGCCACCGCCCCCACTCTCGTCCAGGCCCCGCTCGCCCACCACGGCGGCGGCCTGCTGCACAGCACGAGCGGCAACTGGGCCGGATACGCCGCCACCGGCGGCAAGTTCACCAGCGTCAGCGCCAGTTGGGTCCAGCCCGCCGTCACCTGCTCCGGCACCAACACCTGGTCCAGCTTCTGGGTCGGCCTCGACGGCGACGGCAGCAACACCGTCGAGCAGACCGGCACCGAGGCCGACTGCTCCAGCGGCCGCCCGGTGTACTCCGCCTGGTACGAGATGTACCCGCAGTACCCGTCCAACTTCAGCAGCACCGTGCGGCCGGGCGACCACTTCACCGCGAGCGTCACGACCAACGGCAGCGGCTCCTTCACCCTCACCCTGTCCGACACCACGGCCGGTTGGAGCCACACCGTCAACAAGTCCCTGAAGAGCGCGGCCCTGGCCTCCGCCGAGGTGATCGCCGAGGCCCCCTCCAGCTCCTCGGGGGTGCTCCCGCTCTCCGACTTCGGCTCGGTCTCGTTCAGCGGCTCCACCGTCAACGGGCAGGCCCTGGGCGGCTTCAGCCCGGACAACATCACCATGGCCTCCGGCGGCACCACCAAGGCCACCACCTCCTCGCTGAGCGGCGGCAGCTCCTTCTCGGTGACCTGGAAGCACAGCTGACGGACGGTGGACGGGGGCCGCGCAAGCCGGCGCGGCCCCCGTCCATCCCCGGTTCAGCCGCCCGCCGGGACCCTGAGCGTGCCGTAGCGCTGCATCCGCTGCCAGCGGAGCCGGGAGCCGGCGAGCGCGGTGAAGACCGACTGGATCACCACCAGGTACATCAGCTGCCGGTAGACGAACTGCTGGAGCGGCAGGCTCCACAGCGGCCCGAGCTTCTCCTTGTCCAGCCGGAACGCGTACGCCCCCATCAGCATCTGGACCAGCAGGAAGGCCGCCCACAGGCCGATGATCCGGACCGGCTCGAGGAAGGCCAGTCCGTAGAGCGCGAAGACGTCCACGACCGGGGCGAGCAGCGGCAGCAGCACCTGGAACATCAGCAGGTAGAGCAGGCCGCGCCGGCCCAGCTTGCCGGCCTGCCCGCCCTGGGTCAGCGCGCCCCGGTGCTTCCACATCGCCTGGAGGGTGCCGTAGCACCAGCGGTAGCGCTGGCGCCACAGGGCGCTCAGCGAGGCGGGGGCCTCCGTCCAGGCCTTGGCCCGCTCCTCGTACACCACCCGCCAACCGGCCCGGCACATGGCCATGGTGAGGTCGGTGTCCTCGGCGAGGGTCTCCTCGCCCACGCCGCCGACCGCCAGCAGCGCGGAGCGGCGGAAGGCGCCGACCGCGCCGGGCACGGTCGGCATGCACTCGGCGAGGTCGAACAGTCGGCGGTCCAGGTTGAAGCCGACCACGTACTCGATGTGCTGCCAACGGCCCAGCAGGCCACCGCGGTTGACCACCTTGGCGTTGCCGGAGACGGCGCCCACGGTGGGGTCGGCGAAGGGCTGCACCAGCATCCGGACGGCGTCCGGCTCGAAGACGGTGTCGCCGTCGACCATCACCAGCAGTTCGGCGCGGGCCGCGGCGATGCCGGTGTTGAGGGCGGTCGGTTTGCCGGCGTTCTCCTGCCGGATCACCCGGACGTACGGCAGGTTCAGCGATTCCACCAGGTCGGCGGTGCCGTCCGTGGAGCCGTCGTCGACCACGATCACCTCGACCGGGTGGTCGGAGGCCAGCAGCGAGCGGACGGCGGGTTCGATCCCGGCGATCTCGTTGTACGCCGGGACGATCACGCTGACCGGCTCGGTGACCGGCGGCCCCCAGCCGCGGCGGCGCAGCCGCACGTGCCGGCGGGCGGCGTAGAGCACGACGACCGCGCGCAGCACGCTGACCGCGCCCGCCGCCCAGAGCAGCCAGCCCAGCGCGGTGATGGCCCAGTTGCCGCCGGTCAGCAGCCAGATCAGGGCCAGGCCGAGCCAGTGGTCGCCGGCTCCGGCCGGACGGACCGGGTCGGGCAGGCCGACGGCGTCGCTGACGGTGGTGAAGCGGAAGCCGCGGCCCTTCAGCGTGTTCAGCACGGTGTCGAGGGCGGCGACGGTCTGCGAGCGGTCGCCGCCGGCGTCGTGCATCAGCAGGACCTGGCCCTGGTGGCCGGTGCCGGCGGTCGCCGACTTGACGATCGAGGGCACGCCGGGGCGTTGCCAGTCCTCGCTGTCCTGGGTGGTGAGTACGGTCAGGTAGCCCTCGCGGCCGGCCTGCTGGATGGCGGACCATCCGGGGTCGTCCACGGCCTCGGGCGTCGAGGAGTACGGCGGGCGCAGCAGCGAGCTGGTGACTCCGGCGGCCCCGGCCACGGTCAGCTGGGCCTCGCGCAGCTCCAGGGTGCGGCGCCAGGAGGGGGCGGCGCCGAGGTCGGTGTGGGTGAAGGTGTGGATGCCGATCTGATGGCCCTCGGCGACCATCCGGCGGATCAGGTCCGGGTGGGCGGCGGCCTGGGTGCCGACCACGAAGAAGGTCGCGTGCACCCCGGCCCGGTGCAGGACGTCCAGGATCTTCGGGGTCCAGGTCGGGTCCGGGCCGTCGTCGAAGGTCAGGGCGATGGTGCCGGGCTTGGGGGCGGCGCTGCGCGGCTGCGAGCCGACGGCGTCGATCACCGGGCCGCCCTCGTGGATCGCCGCCGGTACGGCGTCCGCGGACGCGGGTGCGGCCGCCTGGTCGGGGCGGTCGTCGAAGCTGTGCTGGGCGTAGCCCTGGAGCACCAGGGCGCCGATGAGCGTGAGCAGCAGGGCGGTCAGCAGGAGCCAGTGGGTGCGCAGCGGGCCCTGGCGGACCACCCCGCGTCGGCCCCGGCGGGTGCGGTCGGGGGCTGGGGCTCGTCGGCGGCGGGCGGAGCTCATGGTGCTGCTTTCTGGGATGGGGACGGTTTCGAGGGCGGTCGGGTGTCAGGGCTTGCCGGGCCCTTTGCCCGGTGCGGTGGTCGGGCGGCCGTGCCCGGGGGTGGGGGTGGGCGCGGTGCTCGGCTGGGTGGCGGGAGTGGTGGCCGGGGCGGGTGCGATGGTGGCCGTCGGGGCGCTGGGGGCCGTACCGGTCGCGGGCTGCGCGGCCGCCCCCGTGGGCCGCGGGTGCTGGACGACCTGGGTGGTGCCGCCCTGGTGGGCGGGTGCCTCCGTGCGTCCCGCGCCGGGCGGGGCGGCGGCCTCCGGGGCGGCGGACGGCGCCTCGGTGGGCGTGGCCTCCGGGGCGGGGGCGCTGGGCGCGGGCGGCTGGGGCAGCGGGAGGAACGGCGCGTTCACGGTGGGACCGCCGAGGAGCGCGCTGGCGAGCAGGGCGAGGTACCCGCCCGCCGGGACGGCCAGCACCGCCCCGAGCCGGCGGATCCGGCGCTGCCGGCGGCCGGAGGCGTCCACGAACACCGGCGGGGGCGGGGGGACGGTTTCGGGGTCGGTGGGGTCGGCGGGGTCGGTGGGCGGTTCTGCGAGCGACACGACGGCGGGCAGTTCGGCGGTGGGCGGATCCGCGTCGTCGGCTTCGGGGAGGTGCTCGGCGGAGCGGACCGGCGCGGCGAAGTGCTCGGCGACGTAGGCCGGAACGGCGAAGTGCTCGGTCGGTGCTTCGCCGACCGGCTCGCCGTGCGCGGAACCGGGAAGGTGCCCCGGGACCTCCGAGAGGTGGGGCTGTTGCTCGGCGGTGGGCCACGGATCGTACGGCTTGACGGTCACGGTGTCGGGTCCAGGTGTTGTCGGTTCGCGTGCTGCCACGAGGGCACCGGCCGATCACTGGTGGATCGAGCGGTACACCGGTCGTGACTGTTCAGCGTCGACACCGGCCGGATTGTCACACCTGATTCCCAGCTGATTTCGAGCGAGCCGTGCTCCGCGGCAGGCGGCGAACGCGCGGAAGTCGGCGAACGCGCGGAAGGCCGCCGCCCCTGGCTCGGGGGCGACGACCTTCCGCCACGGCCTTCCGGCGACGGCCTTCCGGCGTCGGCTCAGCGGCCGCCGTCGGCCCGGGCCCTGGTCCAGGCGGCATCGCGCAGCAGCCGCAGGCCGTTGAGGCCGACGATGACGGTCGAGCCCTCGTGGCCGAGGACGCCCAGCGGCAGCGGGAGGGTGGCGACCAGGTCCCAGACCACCAGCGCGGAGATGAACACCGAGGCGATCACCAGGTTCTGCACGACGAAGGAACGGGCCCGCCGGGAGAGCGCCACCACAGCCGGGACGGTGGCGAGTTCGTCGCGCACGATGACCGCGTCAGCGGTCTCCAGCGCCAGGTCGGAGCCGGCCCGGCCCATCGCGACGCCGGTGTGGGCGGCGGCCAGGGCGGGCGCGTCGTTGACGCCGTCGCCGACGACCAGGACCTTGCGCCCGGCCCGCTCCCGCTCCTGCACGGCGGCGACCTTGTCCTGGGGGAGCAGCCCGGCGCGGACGTCGGTGATGCCGACCTCGGCGGCCAGTCGGGCGGCGGCGCGCGGGTTGTCGCCGGTGAGCAGCACCGGCGCCGTGCCGGTCAGGGTGGTCAGCGCGGCGACGGTGGTGGCGGCGTCCGGGCGCAGGCGGTCGGCGATGCCGAGCACGCCGACCGGGACGCCGTCGGCCTCGACCAGGACGGCGGTGCGGCCGCCGCTCTCCAGCTCGGCGGCGATGGCGGCGGCGCGGGCGCAGACGGCGTCCGCGCCGCCGTTCAGCAGCCGGGCCGGGGCGCCGACCGCGACGGCGCGGCCGTCGACGGTGGCGGTGACGCCGATGCCGGGGGCGGAGGAGAAGTCCTCGGCCGCGGCGAGGGCCAGGCCACGGGTGCGGGCGGCGTCCACGACCGCGCGGGCGAGCGGGTGCTCGCTGGGGTGTTCGGCCGCCGCGGCGAGGGCGAGCAGGCCGTCCTCGGTGAGACCGGAGCCGGTGAGCGGGCGCAGGTCGGTGACCCGGGGCGTGCCCTCGGTCAGGGTGCCGGTCTTGTCGAGGGCGACGCCGTCGACCTGGCCGAGCCGCTCCATGACCACCGCTGACTTCACCAGTACGCCGTGCCGTCCGGCGTTGGCGATCGCGGAGAGCAGCGGCGGCATGGTGGCGAGCACCACGGCGCACGGGGAGGCGACGATCATGAAGGTCATCGCCCGCAGCAGCGAGCCGGTGAAGGCGGCGCCGAAGGCGAGCGGCACCGCGAAGACCGCGAGGGTGGCGATCACCATGCCGATCGAATAGCGCTGCTCGACCTTCTCGATGAACAGCTGGGTCGGCGCCTTGGTCTCGGAGGCCTCCTCGACCAGGGCGACGATCCGGGCGATCACCGAGTCGGCGGCGTCGCGCTCGACCTTCACCCGCAGCGCGCCGGTGCCGTTCAGGGTGCCGGCGAAGACCTCGTCGCCGGCCTCCTTCGCCACCGGCAGCGGTTCGCCGGTGATGGTGGCCTGGTCGACCTCGCTCGCGCCGTCCAGTACCCGCCCGTCGGCGCCGATCCGCTCGCCGGGCCGGACCAGGATCGTGTCGCCGACCGCCAGCCGCCCGGTCGGCACGCTCTCCTCGGTGCCGTCGTCCAGCAGCCGGGTGGCGGTGGCCGGGGCGAGGTCGAGCAGTCCGCGCACCGAGTCGGCGGTCCGGGCGGTAGCGAGCGCCTCCAGCGCGCCGGAGGTGGCGAAGATGACGATCAGCAGCGCGCCGTCCATGACCTGACCGACCGCGGCGGCGCCGAGCGCGGCGACGATCATCAGCAGGTCGACGTCGAGGGTCTTCTCGCGCAGCGCCTGGAGGCCGGCCCAGGCCGGCTCCCAGCCGCCGGTGGCGTACGCGAGGGCGTACAGCGGGCCCCAGGCCCAGGCGGGGGCGCCGGTGAGCTGGAGCGGGAGCGCGATCAGGAACAGCACGGTCGCGGCGGCGGCCCAGCGGGCCTCGGGCAGGGCGAACACCCGGGTGCGGCGGCGCGGGGCGGTGTCGGGACGCGACGCGGCGGAGGGCGCGGGGCGCTCGATCAGGGTGGTGGGCATGCGGACGGGACCCTTCGGGGCAGGGTGGGGCCGGTGACTCATCCACCATACATGAACATATGAACCCCTCTTCATGTATGAGTTGTACTATTGCCCGCATGGGTCATGGAGCCGCCCCCGCAACCGCCGTCCCGCACACCCGCCTGGACGAAGCCAGCGCTGCCCGGGTGGCCACCACCCTGCAGGCCCTGGCCACACCCTCGCGCCTGCTGATCCTCTCCCGGCTGCGCGAGGGCCCCTGCGCGGCCACCGAACTCGCCGCCGAGGTCGGCCTGGAGCAGTCCGCCTGCTCCCACCAGCTCCGCCTGCTGCGCAACCTCGGCCTGGTGGTCGGTCAGCGCCAGGGCCGCTCGGTCGTCTACGCGCTCTACGACAACCACGTCGCCGCCCTGCTCGACCAGGCCGTCTACCACATCGAGCACCTGCGCCTGGGCCTCACCGACACCGCGCTCGACTGATGCGGCCGGTTCCCCGTCGGGCCGACCCGACGGGGAACCGGTGGTTCAGCGCTGGTGCCAGGCGGTGAGGAGGTCGGCCTCCTGGTCCGGCGTCAGGGCCTGTGGCAGCGGGTCGAACGGCTGGATGTCACGGGCGGTGTCGGCCACCGGGCGGAGCTTCAGGCCGGTGGCGAGGGCGGCGGCCGGGTCGGCGGTGCCGGTGGCCCGGATCCGCGGGTTGGTGCTCCACAGCGGCAGTGCCTGGTCCTGGACGCCGGCCGCACGGAGGAACTCCTCGTCCACCCAGGTGATCGTGGTGCCGGGCGGGGCGACCGCCGAGGCGATGGCGCCGAGCAGGTCACCCATGGTGAACGGCGGGGGCGTCGCGGCGTGGAAGGCGCCGGAGGCGCCCTGGTGCAGGAGGCAGAGCATCCAGTCGGCGAGGTCGCGGGCGTCGACGACCTGGACCGGGGCGTCGGGGCGGCCCGGGGCCAGCACCTCGCCGCCCCGGGCGAGCCGCTGCACCCAGTGGTCGAAGCGGTGGGTGTAGTCCTCGGGGCCGATCACGTACGTCGGACGCACCAGCAGCACGTCCGGACCGAAGGACTCCCGGGCCGCCCGCTCGCACTGGACCTTGAGGACGCCGTAGGTGTCGACTCCGGTGATCACCTCGGGCTCCGGGCCGTCGGCGGGGAGCAGCGGGGAGTCCTCGGTGAACGCCGGGGCGGCGGGGGTGTCGTAGACGGCCATGGACGAGACCAGGAGGTAGCGTCCGGCGGCGCCGGGGTCGAGGGCGGCGGCCAACTGCCGGATCTGGCGCGGGAAGTACGCGCTGACGTCGACGGTGGCGTCCCAGGCGAGGCCGCGCAGAACGGACAGGTCGTCATCGCGGTCGGCGATGAGGTGGGTGGCGTCCGGGAGCAGATGGGCACCGGACTTGCCCCGGTGCAGCACCGTGACGTCGTGCCCGGCGGCGAGTGCCGCCCGGGCGACGTGGTAACCGACGAACCTGGTGCCGCCCATGATCAGAATGCGCATCAGGCCATGGTGGCAGCTCGGGGGCCGGCCGGACCAGGGCTCGTGGCACGTTGACGTTCGCTCAGAGTGCGGCGAGGACGTCCTGGTGCACACCGTCGAGGACGAAGCCGTTGTCCAGCCGGACCCGGACCGTCACCCGGCTTCCGCGCGCCCGGTGCACGGCCCACTCCGGCTCCAGTGCGGCGATCTCCGCCTCCAGGCGCTCCCGGCTCGCCACCGGCATGGTGTGCCCGTAGTCGTCGAAGAGCGCCTTGAGCCGCTGGTACTCGCGGACCTCCTCGCCCTCCGGGAGTTCGCCGTCCACCCGCTCGACGGTGCCCTCGATCCCGGCTCCCAGCGAGAGGAACCCGACGGCGGTCCCGGCCCCGGGATCCCTGCTGAAGGCCTCGCCGATCCCGAGGTCCGCCGTCAGCCTGACGCGTCGTCCTTCCTCCAGGGTCATCCGTCCTCCGCCTCTCGGATCGCTCGGTGCCGCGGGCGCGGCCGACGGTCAGGGGTCATTATCCGTGGCCAGGGGGTGCCGGGACAGGCGCGGCCCGCCGCGGCGCGGAGCACGGTGTCGACCGGCTCCCGGCCCGCCCGCGCCCGATCCGCGCAGGCTCCGCGCGGACGGCCTCCGCCACCTGCTCGCGGTCGCCCGTACGGGCCGGCTGGTGGCCGCGGCGGACGCCCTGAAGGGCTTCGACGGGCGACGTTCCGCGACCGCCCGCACCTCCGGCCGGCCCGCCATCAGGTCGTGTACGGACCCTCTTTGGGGGACAAGTCCACAAGTGATCGGATTTGATCGGACAGGCTTTCGCACGGCAGGCTCGGTGCGCACAGTGGCGAGTCAGCCACGGTCCGCCATGGAGGGGAGTCGCATGTCCGGGACCGAACACCGCAAACCGACCGCACACGTCGTCGTCGGATACACCCCCGAGGAAGGGTTCGTCGCCGTCCAACTCAACCCGCCACCGGCGGAATACGTGTGGCACGACCGCCAGGCCGAGCACCGGCAGGAGCGGTTCGGGCCGGGGAACGGCTACCAGCAGTGGCTGGCCGTCGACGTCGCCACCGGCGCCGTGTGGTTCGGGGACACCGACTGGCGGACGCGGGAGGAGGGTTCCGCCGCCGGGCTCCCGGGACGTCGTCGGTGCGAGGCCGGAGACGGGGCCCTGCCCTCGCCGGCCGTCCTCGTCCACCCGCTCACCCACCGCGCCACCGACGGCCAGGGCACTTCCACCTGGCGCTTCTTCACGGCCGAGGAGCTCTACGCACTGGCCCGGCGCACACTGCCCACGGTCCAGCGGGTGGTCGACTCCCTGCACCGGGTGGGCCCGGCCCCCGACCTGGAATGGTCCGCCGAGGCCGCCACGGCCTGGGCCGATCTCGAACAGGCCTGCCGCTACACGTCCGACGCGACGGGAGCGGTGACCTGGGCCGAGCCCCGTACGAGCCGGGTCCGCGGAACGCGCGTCGAAGTGGCGGACTTCCTCGCCCGGAACCCGGAGTTGTGCGATCCGTCCTGGTCGACGGCCACCGACGCGGAGCTGGACGCCTACGCCGCCTACGAACCCGCCTCCGGTTACGGCGGCGTACCGGGGCGGATGTGCGCTCCGGCGAACGTCCGGATCGAGGAGGGCTACACGTTCTACGGCCACCGCGCGGCCCTGTACGCCTACCGCGCGGCCGCTTGCGGCGACCGTACGCCGGTCGAAGCCGGGACCTGGTTCCGAACCAGCGAGGCCGGGCGCACCAGTTGGGAGGCGGCCAGGGTCGTGGGCGCGAGCCTCGCCGACGCCCCGGACTGCGCGCTGAGCCACCTCGCCGACACCTTCCGCAGCGCCGCGGAGGACGACGGCGTGGTCCTCACCGGGCTGAACGCCTACCTGTGGCAACAGCGCGCCGAGGAGCGGGCGGCGGTCGACGAGACGCTCGCCGCCACCGGCGAGGAGCTTGAGCGGCTGGAGGAGATGGTCAAGGAGCTCCGCCGCATCCGCAACACCGTCCTGACCCGGGTCCTCAACTGGACCGACGGGCGGGACGACGAGGACATCGCCCGACTGGCCGCGACCTCCCCGATGGTCGTGGCCGAGTGGCGGGAGCGGCTCACGGCGAACCCGAGCGGCCAGCCGGAAGAGCGGTAGGGCTTCGTCCGGGAGCTCGGCCCGGCGGGCGTCGGGCGGCGTCGGGGGTGGGGGAGCGGTGGGCCCGGTCCGGCGGGTACGTCTCACGAGAGGGCGGCCAGCGCCTGCTCCGCGAGCATCCGCTCCAGGGCCAGCAGGGCGCGCGGGGTGTGCCGGGTGTCGATGCGGACGGCGTAGATGAAGCGCGTCAGCTCCGGGTCGGCCAGCGGACGCGCCACGACCTCGGTGGTGCCCCGGGGGAGCGCCAGCTGCGGCATGACCGCGACGCACAGGCCCGCGGCCACGAAGCCCAGCACGGTGTTGAAGTCGTCGCCCTCGTACGCCAGCCGCGCCTGGAAGCCCGGCGTCTTGGCGATCTGGGCGAGCAGTTCCAGGCGCAGCGCCGCCTCCGGGGCCGCGATCCAGGTCTCGGACGCGAGACTGGCCAGGTCGATGACGTCCCGGTCGGCGAGGTGGTGGCCGGCCGGGACCACCGCCACGACCGGATCCCGGGCGACCAGCGTCCGGCGCAGCGTCCGGGGCGGCGGCAGGGGTATGAAGTCGTAGTCGTAGCTGAGGGCCAGGTCCATGTCTCCCCGTTTGAGGCGGCCGTAGCCGGCTTCGGGCTCCAGCTGGGAGAGGCTGACCTGCACGTCGGGGTACGCCGTGTGCAGCTGCGCCAGCGCCTTCGGAACGATGCCGGCGGCGGCGGAGGCGAAGGCGCCGAGCCGGATCCGTCCGGCCGTGCCGGCGCGCATGGCGTCGAGTTCCACGGACGCCGCCGCCAGGGCGCTCCTGACTCCCTGTTCGGCGTCGAGCAGGACCTGGCCGGCCGGGGTCGGCCGCACGGGCCGGCGCTCCAGCACCCGGAGACCCGCCCGGCGTTCGAGTTCGGCGATCTGCTGCGAGACGGCGGGCGCGCTGTAGCCCAGCTCGCGGGCGGCGGCGGTGAACGAACGGTGGCGGACCACGGCTTCGAGGGTGGCGAGCAGACGGGGGTCCAGTCTCTGCATCGTGTTAAGGCTCACTTATCTGTCGCGAAGACGTCTTTTCTTGTGCTTAAGGATGAACGGCAGCAGGATTCTTGCTTGCGGCCCGGATGCGCAAGCCTCCGCCCCCGCTCCGTGGCCGATCGCTCCGTCCTGTGGCCGATCGCTCGCCACCGCGGGCGCCTCCGTGCGCCGCCGTGCCGTGCACCCCCTCCTCCGCAGCCCGCCCGCCGCGCCCGTGCGCCGGGGGCGGGCCGTGGAGGAGACGGCCGTCGACGATCGGCCCCACCCCTGGAAGGAAGTGGTATGCGCAAGCCACTCATCGGACTCACCACCTACCTCGCCGACGCCCGGTGGGGCGAGTGGGCGTTGCCCGCCGCGCTGCTGCCCGCGGCGTACACCAGCTGCCTCCAGTCGGCGGGCGGCCGCGCCGTCCTGCTGCCACCGGACGCGCCGGAGGCCGCGGCCGATGTGGTCGAGAACCTGGACGCGATTGTCCTGACCAGCGGCGAGGACCTGGATCCCGCGCTGTACGGAGCGCAGCCGCACCCGTGCACCGGGCCGCCGGTGCGCGAACGCGACCGGTGGGAACGGGCCGTGCTCGCCGCCGCTCTCGCACGTGACATGCCGGTGCTCGGTATCTGCCGGGGGATGCAGCTGATGAACGTGCACGCGGGCGGCACGCTTCTCCAGCACCTGCCCGAGAAGGTGGGGCACCACGGCCACAACCCGTACGGCGGCCAGTTCGCCCCCCACCCCGTCACCACGGTGCCCGGGACGCGGCTCGGCGCGCTCCTTCCGGGCACCAGCAGGGTCGCCGCCCACCATCACCAGGCGGTGGACTCCCTCGGGGCCGGCCTGGTGGTCTCCGCCCGTGCGGTGGACGGGACCATCGAGGCGATCGAGAGCACCCGGCACCGCTTCGCGGTAGGCGTTCAGTGGCACCCGGAGGCGGCGTTCGAGTCGGCCGTGGTGCACGCCCTGGTGGCCGCGGCCAGGTCGGGCGACCGCGGAGCGGTGGTTCCCGCCGCAGGTCAGGACCCGCGAACGGGGCGACAGCCGAGCGGAGCCGTCGCGTCGACGCCAGGGCCTTGACACCACCCTGCGGGATCCCTCAGGATCGGCCCGTGAACCTGTCAGACAGCAAGACAGTCAGTCCGATGCCTCGGCGCGTGAGCGCCATGGAAGCGGTGTTCGGCCACCTCCGCGGTGCCATCGAGCGCGGCGAGTACGTGGTGGGGGACAAGCTCCCCTCCGAAGCGGAGCTGTGCCGGACCCTGGAGGTCAGCCGGCCGGTGCTGCGGGAGGCGCTCAGGGCCCTGCAGGCCATGGGACTGACCGTCTCCAAGACCGGCAGGGGCACCTTCGTCGTGGCGAACACGGTCGAGGACCCCACCTTCGGCGACTACGCCGCCAGCGACCTCCTGGAGGTGCGCCGCCACGTCGAGATCCCGGTCGCCGGGTACGCGGCGCTGCGCCGCACCCCGGAGGACCTGGACCACCTGACCCATCTGCTCGACCGGATGGAGCGGGAGACCGACACCACCGCATGGGTCGCCCTGGACACCGTCTTCCACCTGGCGGTGGCCGAGGCCTCCCGCAACCCGGTCTTCCGGCGGGTCATCGAGGAGATCCGGGACGCACTGGCGCGTCAGTCGGCGTTCCTCAACGAACTCGGCGATCGACGCGAGCAGTCCAACTGCGAGCACCGGGCGATCGTCGAAGCACTGATCGACGGGTCCGAGCCGGACGCGGTGGAGGCCATGTCCCACCACCTGCACCGCGTCGAGGCCACCCTCACCGACATCGTGCGCCCCCAGCGTACGGACATCCCCCCAACAGAAGGCAGACCCGAGGCGTGAGCGAGCAGTTCCTCAAAGACGAGAAGCGCCCCTCCACCCGTCACGTCGACGCCGGGGACACCGGCTACAGCAAGTCCTTGAAACCCCGGCACGTCAACATGATCGCCATCGGCGGTGCCATCGGCACCGGCCTGTTCCTCGGGGCCGGCGGCCGCCTCGCCGATGCCGGGCCCTCCCTGTTCGTCGCCTACGCGGTGTGCGGCGTATTCGCGTTCCTCGTCGTGAGAGCGCTCGGCGAACTCGTCCTGTACCGGCCGTCCTCCGGCGCCTTCGTCTCGTACGCCCGGGAGTTCCTGGGGGAGAAGGGGGCGTACACGGCGGGCTGGATGTACTTCCTCAACTGGGCGACCACCGGTATCGCCGACATCACCGCGGTGGCCACGTACGCCCACTACTGGCACCTGTTCTCCGACGTCCCGCAGTGGGTGATCGCGCTCATAGCCCTGGCGGCGGTCCTCACCGTGAACCTCATATCGGTACGGATCTTCGGTGAACTGGAGTTCTGGTTCGCCATCGTGAAGGTCAGCGCACTGGTCGTCTTCATGGGCATCGCGATCGTCCTCCTGGTCACCAGGCACCCGGTGGACGGCGTCACTCCCGGCCCCTCCCTGATCGCCGACAACGGCGGCGTCTTCCCCAACGGTCTGCTGCCGATGCTGCTGATCATCCAGGGCGTCGTCTTCGCCTACGCCTCCGTCGAACTGGTCGGCGTCACGGCGGGTGAGACCGAGAACCCCGAGAAGATCATGCCGAAGGCGATCAACTCGATCATGTGGCGGGTGGGCCTGTTCTACGTCGGTTCGGTGCTCCTGCTGTCGATGCTGCTGCCGTGGAACAGGTACACCGCCGGCCAGAGCCCGTTCGTGACCGTGCTCTCCCACATCGGCGTGCCGGCCGCCGGCAGCGTGATGAACCTGGTGGTCCTCACCGCGGCGATGTCCTCGCTCAACTCCGGCCTCTACTCCACCGGCCGCATCCTGCGCTCCATGGCGGTCAACGGTTCCGCCCCGCGCTTCACCGCCCGGATGAGCCGCAGCCAGGTGCCCTACGGCGGCATCCTGCTCACCAGCGGCATGTGCGTCCTCGGAGTGGGCCTCAACTTCGTGGTGCCCGCGGACGCGTTCGAGATCGTGCTCAACCTCGCGGCGATCGGCATCCTCGCCACCTGGGGCATGATCATGATCTGTCACCTCTTCTTCTGGCGGAAGACCCAGGCTGGTGAACTGACCCGCCCCGCCTACCGGTTGCCGGGCTCGCCGTGGACCGAACTCGTGACGCTGGCCTTCCTCCTGACCGTCCTGGTCCTGATGTACGCCGACGGCGGCGCCGGACGCACCACCGTGCTCTGCGTACCGCTGATCGCCGCCGCGCTGGTCGCCGGCTGGTACGCGATCCGCGGCCGCCTCTCGCGCCACGCCGACAGGTCCGACGGCTGACACCGGGCGGCGGCCTCCGACGCGGGCCGGTCCCGCGACCGTCGAGGGCCGCCGCCCGGCCGACGGACCGGCAACGACCCACCACCGATCGAGGCAGTGATGCACAGAAGTTCCCCTGCGGACGCACCCGCGGTCCGCGAACCCCGGCACGCCCCCGTCGCCCACGTCACCCGCGGCGGCATGATCGAGGGGGTCCACCACGGCTCCGTCGTCGTCCTCGACGGCGACGGCCAAGTCCGGTTCCGGCTCGGCGACATCGAGGTCGCCTGCTACCCGCGATCCGCCCTCAAGCCGCTCCAGGCCGTCGCCATGGTGCGTGCCGGGCTGCCGCTGGAGGGCGAACTCCTCTCCCTCGCGATGGGCAGCCACTCCGGTGAGGAGCGCCACCTCGCCGGCACCCGACGGATCCTCGAACTGGCCGGTCTCGGCGAGGAGGACCTGCGCAACGTCCCGGACCTCCCGTACGACCCCGCGGTGCGGGACGCCTGGGTGCGGGACGGCCGCCCGCCCTCCCGCCTCGCCCAGAACTGTTCCGGCAAGCACGCCGCGATGCTCTACCTCTGCAGGCTCAACGGCTGGCCCCTGACGACCTACCTCGACCCCGCACACCCGCTGCAGACGGCGATCGCCGAGGTCGTCGAGGAGCTCACCGGCCAGCGCACCGCGCACGTCAGCGTCGACGGCTGCGGCACCCCGCTGTTCGCCGTCTCACTGCACGGGCTCGCCCGTGCCGCCGCCCGCATCGCCACGGCGCCGCCGGGCACTCCCGGGTTCAGGGTCGCGGACGCGCTGCGCGGCCACCCGGAGATGGCCTCCGGGACCGGACGGGACACCGCCGCGCTGATGCGCGCGGTGCCCGGACTGCTCGCCAAGGACGGCTTCGAGGGCGTCCAGATCGCCGCCTTGCCGGACGGTCGCGCCATCGCGGTGAAGATCGCGGACGGGGCGAACCGGGCGCGGATCCCGGTGGCGGCGGCCGCGCTGGCGCTGGCGGGCGTCGACCCCCACCTGCTGGGCGACTGCGCCGGCGAGGCGACGGCGGGCGGCGGCCGGCGGGTGGGCAGCGTACGGCCGGTGCCGGCGCTGGCGCCGGGAACCCGCGCCGGCGCCGGGAGGCCGCGCCCGCACCAGGCGACCGACCCACGACCCGTGACCCCCCGACCTCAGGAAGAGGACCCGCGCACGATGACGACCGCCACCCGGAGCGAACACGACCTCCTCGGAGACCGCGACGTCCCCGCCGACGCCTACTGGGGCGTCCACACCCTGCGCGCCACCGAGAACTTCCCCATCACGGGCACGCCCATCTCCACCTACCCGCACCTGATCGAGGCGCTCGCCGCCGTCAAGGAGGCCGCCGCCCTCGCCAACGAGGAACTCGGCCTGCTGGAGCCCCGGAAGGCCGCCGCGATCGTCGCCGCCTGCCAGGAGATCCGCGGCGGAAAGCTGCACGACCAGTTCGTCGTCGACGTCATCCAGGGTGGCGCCGGCACCTCGACCAACATGAACGCCAACGAGGTCATCGCCAACCGGGCGCTGGAACTGCTGGGTCACGCCAAGGGCGAGTACCGGCACCTGCACCCCAACGAGGACGTCAACCTCGGCCAGTCCACCAACGACGTCTACCCGACCGCCGTCCGGATCGCGACCGTCCGCGCGGTGCGCGGCCTGCTCGACGCGATGGCCGTCCTCCAGGACGCCTTCGCCGGCAAGGCCGCCGAGTTCCGCGACGTGCTGAAGATGGGCCGCACCCAGCTGCAGGACGCCGTGCCGATGACGCTCGGGCAGGAGTTCTCGGCCTTCGCGGTCATGCTGGACGAGGACCGCAGTCGGCTCGCGGAGGCCGTCGAGCTGATCCAGGAGATCAACCTCGGCGCCACCGCGATCGGCACCGGCCTCAACGCCCCGGCCGGATACGCCGAAGCCGCCCGCCGCCACCTCGCGGACATCTGCGGGCTGCCGCTGGTCACCGCCGCCAACCTGGTCGAGGCCACCCAGGACTGCGGCGCGTTCGTCCAGATGTCCGGCGTGCTCAAGCGCATCGCCGTCAAGCTGTCGAAGAGCTGCAACGACCTGCGTCTGCTCTCCTCGGGGCCGCGCGCGGGCCTGGGCGAGATCAACCTGCCACCGGTGCAGGCGGGTTCGAGCATCATGCCGGGCAAGGTCAACCCGGTGATCCCCGAGGTCGTCAACCAGGTCGCGTTCGAGGTGATCGGCAACGACGTCGCGATCACCATGGCCGCCGAGGCCGGCCAGCTCCAGCTCAACGCTTTCGAACCGATCATCCTCCACTCGCTGTCGGAGTCCGTGACCCACCTGCGTGCCGCCTGCCTCACCCTCGCCGAGCGCTGCGTGGTCGGCATCACCGCCAACACCGAGGCGCTGCGCGCGACCGTCGAGAACTCCATCGGCCTGGTGACCGCCCTGAACCCGCACATCGGGTACACGGCCGCCACCGACATCGCGAAGGAGGCCCTCGCCAGCGGCCGGGGCGTGGCCGAACTCGTGCTGGAGAAGGGGCTGCTGCCGGCCGAGCGGCTCGCCGCCCTGCTGCGGCCCGAGGTGATCGCGGGCACCGGCGCGCCCGCGGCCTGAGGGAGAGCGCGGCGGGCGGCCCGCTGCCGCCGGCCGCCCGCCTCGTCCGGCCGGCCATCGGTTTGAAGTCGCTCACCGAATCGCGCCGGGATTGCCGGGCCCCAACCGGAGGGTGGGGCTCGGCCGGCCCATCGGTCTGACGTGGCGCCACTTGCCGGCCCTGTCCGGTTCTCGGTCCGTGAGGCGGTTCCTCCCTCGGGCTCGGCGTGGTTCAGCGGAAGATTCCGGTGTGTCCGAGGGAGTAGCGGCCGGGTTGGGGGTAGACGCACAGGCCGTGCGGCCCCGCGCCGACCTTGATCTTCGAGATGAGGTGGCCGTCGTCGGTGGAGATGGCGTAGACGGCGGAGTCGTAGCGGCCGCTGAGCCACAGGACCTTGCCGTCGGCGGACACGCCGCCCATGTCGGGGCTGCCGCCGCCGGGCAGGTGCCAGGTGGCGGTGACCTGGTTGGTGGCGAAGTCGAGGACGGAGATGGAGCCTTCGCCCCGGTTGGAGACGTACAGGTTCCTGGAGTCCCGGCTGACGTAGAGGCCGTGGGCGCCGCGGCCGGTGGGCAGCAGGGTGGGTGGCGTGAAGGCGTCGCCGTCCAGGACCCACACACCGTCGGCGACCATGTCGGCGACGTACCAGGTCCGCCCGTCCGGGGAGATCTTGACGTCCTGGGGCATGGAGCCGTTGTGGGGGATCTTCTGTTTGGCGAGGACGGTCATGGCGGCGGTGTCGACCTTGAGGAGTTCGCCGGAGAACTCGCAGGAGACGATGAAGTAGCGGCCGTCGGGGGAGAAGTCGGCGTGGTTGACGCCCGCGCAGTCGGCCGGGACGGACTTGACGATGCCCATGGTGTGGGCGTCGCGGAAGACGAGCTGGTGGTCGGCGGAGGCCATGACGACGGCGTGGCGGCCGTCCGGGGTGAAGTAGAGGTTGTAGGGGTCGTGGACGTCCACCGGCTCGCCCGGCTTCCCCGTGGCGGGGTCGATGGGAGTGAGGCTGTTGCCGAGGTCGTTGTTGACCCACAGCGTCTTGAGGTCCCATGAGGGGACGACGTGCTGGGGCTGGCGGCCCACGTGCAGGGTGTCGACGACCTGGTAGGTGGCGGGGTCGATCACGCTGACGGTGTCGGACTCGGTGTTCGGTACGTAGACCCGCGAGGGGAACTGGCTCACGGCGTCGGCCAGTTGGCCTGGGCGGTCGGCGGCGTAGAGGTCGTGGGGGTCCAGTGGCGCCGGCATGCCGGGAAGCGGCCCTCCGGTCGGCTGCGGGGTTGCCGCGGCCGACTGGTCCGCGGTCGCCGGTGAGCGGGTCGGGCCTGGTGAGGTGGCTGGAGCGGGGGCGGAAGGCTCCTTGTCCGGGGGCGGCGAACATGCCGCCGGTGCGCAGAGCGCGAGCGCGAGAGACATCAGGACCGGGCGGTACCGGCGGGAACGGTTGCCATGGGTCATCGGGTTGCCGACTCCGTCGTCGGGGGCGGGGGAGTCCACCCACTCCGTGTTCTTTGCGCTGTGCAAGGGTAGGGCGAGGGTGGGCCTCGGAAGCGCAGCCGGGCCGCAAGTCCCCCCGTTCGGGCAAATCGGGTGCTCGTCGGAAAGCCGGACAATCATGGTGAACTCGGCGCCGGACTCCTCCTGGGGTGCGCGGGGAGGCCGTCGGACATGTGTCCTTTTCTACCTCCCCGCCGGGCCCGTGCAGAGTCCCCCGGCCCCAGCGCCGGGTGCCGGTCGCCGCCCCGAACCGGTCGCGGCCGGCCGGGAAGCGCGGGTGCCCTCCGAACGTACCGGCTACTCCTGTGGCGGATGGATGATGGCCAGCGTGACCTCGCCGTGGCAGTTCCCTCCGGCGCGGTCGGAGAAGCCGCAGGTCATGTCGACCAGCAGGAAGGGCCCGCTGCGCCCGTTCTTCCGGTGCACCCCGGTGATGGTGGTCTCGCCCTGGAAGTTCCGGCTGGTCACCGGCGAACGGAAGGTGCTGTGGAAGTCGATGATGAGGATGTCCGGCCGCTGGCGCTGCCAGAAGTCGTCCATGGTCCAGGAGGAGAAGGGAGCGGCCAGCCGATCGTGCACCGCCGCGGCGATCAGGTAGTACATGATCTGGTTGAAGCAGATGTTGAATTCCACCGCGTTGAGGTGGAAGCTGCCGGGCGCGTCGACGTAGCAGGACTCGCGGATGGTGAACTGGCCGGCGCCCCGCAGCGGATAGCCGACCGGGTGGTCGGCCGGCGCGGCTTCGGCCCATGTGAGATAGCGGCAGTCGTCCTTGTAGATGGCGAGCACACGGTCCAGGAGCGCGCGGTCGGTGCGGGCAGCGTCGGCCCGGGTTCCCGGCAGCGGAAGGGACTGCGGGTGGAATGGCATGGGGGCGGTCCTCCCGTGCCGAAGAGGATGGGGTGCGGTGGGGCACTCACCGCGTTGGCCGAGCCGAGCGCCGCAGTGGCGGGGCACTCGGCCGGCGGATCATGTGAGGTGGAGTGGATCAAGCGAAGACGGGGTGCAGCACTCCGCTCCGGCTGATGTTCACCCGGTACTCGGAGCTGGTGCGCATCAGCAGCGCGGACATCTCACCGCCTACCACTCCGATTGTCAGGTCGTGCCGGATCGGTTCGCCACCGGGCCCGACGCCGTGGACCGGGCTGGGGCAGAACTCCTGCACCAGCCAGCTCTCGCGGCGTGCCGAGGCCAGGGCGGTGCGCCAGCGCGCAAGGGGCGTCTCCCGTCCGATCACCACGCCCTGCCCGCCGTAGTCGAGTGGGCGTTTGAGCACGTAGCGTGCACGCTCGTGGGCGATCCGCGCCAACTCCTCATCGCCGCAGCAGGCCAGTGCGCGCGACCACGGCAGCGCGGGTGTGACGACGATCAGGTCCGCGGGATCGAAGAGGTCCGCGAAGCGGGGATCCGACATCACCGCCAGCGCCAGTTTGCTGCCGCCCACCCAGCGGCCCAGCATCCGGTTCTGGACGAAGACCTCGTCCTGCTGCAGGGCACGCACGAAGGAGTCGATCCGGTGCCGGATGCGACAGAAGTCGCGGGTGAGATAGGCGAAGTAGGCATGTCGGAAGGGCCGGCCGGCGAAGCTCGGGCCGTCGGGCCCGTAGCGCAGCTCGGTGAGGTCGACCTCCTCGGATTCCACCGCGCGGGAGGCGAACAGGCGCTGGAGGATGTCCAGCTCGAGGCGCCAGCCGCCCCTCTCACGCAGCAGCGGGACATGCGAGGGGCACTGTCCGGTCTCCTGCCGGGCGGCCGCGAGGAACCAGTCGGCCATCCAGTGCTCGCGTTCGGCGGGCAGGGCGACCGGGAGGGGGACACCGTTCGCGGTGAGGAACCCGCGCCACGTCCTTGCCAGCAGGCCGAAGAACATCAGCAGCGCGGGTGTGCTGGCGTTGGTCTCCAACACCTTGACGGTGCCGTCAGGTTGGGGTAACACATCGATCCGCATGGCGTGCACGCCGCATTGCCGGGGATCGCTGACCACCAGCAGGTCGGCGGCGAGCTCCGGTGGCGCGACGATGAGTCGGCGCAGCCGCTCGTCCTGCGGATAGGCGGCGACGACCGCCTCCACCATCCGGTAGTACGAGCGGGCCAGTGCCGCCAGCCGCTCACGCTGGCCCTCGGCCAGCACCTGTGGTACCCCGATCGGCAGGGGGGCGTCGTCGGACTTGGTGAGCCTCTTCGCGAGTCGGGCTTGCAGGTCCAGGCCGCTGTCGGTCGTGGCGAGGCTCTCCACCGCCGCGCGGGATACCGGGCAGAAACCGGGCCACGGCTCGTCCGTCCCCGTCGTCAGCGGCGCGGGAAGCCCGTCGACCATGACATGCCTCCAGGGCACCGTGTGTCAGTGCAACACCCGTGACACCCCGGCGGTGGCGCTGGCGACGACCACGGTGCGGGGCTTCGGACGCGGGCGGATGCTCATGGCCGGCGTCTTACCGGGCCCGCGTCGCCGAAACGCCGGGGGAGCCCTCGAGAACGAGCCGCCGGTCCGATGTGTACGAAAGCCGTCCATCGGGCAAAAGCTGACAATTGATGGATCGACTCGCACGCGGTCGAGGACGTCAAGGGTGCCGCGCACGCCGCAGCCGATCGCGTCATGGGCGCCCTGGAGGACAACCGCTGAGAAGCGGAGGACGCCGCGGCGGTGTTCCTGCTCATCCTGCGCCGGCGGTGCCGCTGCGGCCGGTCGACTGCCCCGGGGCCGGGGTCAGCGGGACTGCCGCCGCGGCGCACCGCGGGGCTGAAGACGAGGAGACGGACAGCATGGACGGACGTGAGCAGCAGGAACCGACGTCGGGCCCGGGGGAGGGGACGCCCGACGCCCCGCTCCCCGCACCACGCGGGCCGCTGTCGGCGGCAGTGCTCGAACTCGTTGCGGACGGGCCTCCCGGCACAGGACCACGGCTCACACCGCTCAGTCCCTCCCACGACCCCTGGGGCGAGGACCACCAGCTGGCACTGCACCTGTGCTACGAACTCCACGACCGGGGCCTGCCGGGTGTCGACCCGGGCTGGGAATGGGATCCCGGGCTCCTCGCTCTGCGCCGCGAGCTGGAGGAGTCCTTCCTGGCCGCGGTACACGCCGAGACGCAGCCGGTACCCCCGTTGCGGTACCTGCTGGAGCAACTGCTGGCGGAGCCGTCCGCGGACTTCGGGCCGTCGCACTTCCTGCTGGCGGAGGGGGAGCGCCAGCACGCTCGGGAGTACCTGGTGCACCGGTCCGTCTACCACCTCAAGGAGGCGGACCCGCAACTGTGGGTCCTGCCGCGGATCCACGGCCCGGCGCAGGCCACGCTCATGGCGATCGCCTACGACGAGTACGGCGCCGGACGCCCCGAACGGGCCCACTGCCTGCTCTTCGCCCGGATGATGGCCGCCTTCGGCCTCGACCCCGGTTACGGGCGCTACCGGGACCTGGTTCCCGCCCCCATGCTGGCGGTGGTCAACCTCATGACCCTCTTCGGGCTGCACCGCGCGCTGCGCGGCGCGGCCGTCGGGCAGTTCGCGGCCATCGAGATCACCTCCTCGCCCGGCTCGGCCCGGCTCGCGGAAGCCCTGGAGCGGATGGGCGGCGGGGCGGACGGCACCCTGTTCTACCGTGAGCACGTCGAGGCCGACGCCGTCCACGAGCAGCTGGTACGCCGCGGCGTCATCGCGGAGCTCCTCGCCACCGAACCGGAGCTGGCCGAGGACATCGCCTTCGGCATCGCCGCCGCCACCACGGTCGACGCCCGCTTCGCCGAGCACCTGCTCGGTTCCTGGCGCGCCGGGCGGACGTCCCTGCGCTCACCCCTCGCCGACGTCGCGGTCTGACTCCCGGCAGGCCCGGCCGCGCCGACGGTGGCTGGTGTCGCAGAACGGGTAGATACGGCTGCGCCGGCACACGCACAAGGCCACCACCGGGCGCTCGGAGAGCCGCCGGGCGCCGTCCGGGAGGATCACCTCCACCGGACCCTCGACCAGCAGCGGGCCTCCCGGTACGACGCTCACCCGGGTGGCGGCCCGGTCAGGGCTCGCGGACACCGCGCACCACCACCAGCTCCTCCTCACGCTCACCCGGACCGATCACCCCGAGTTGCTCGAACAGGGCGGCCCGGGCCGTCATCACCGGCCCGAACGGCTGGCGCCGCCGCGCCACCACCGACGTGCGCAGCCCGGCCGCACGCAACAGTGCGAGGGTCGCCGGGACGTCCGCGAGGTCGGACTGTACGACCAGCAGCACCCCGCCCCCGGTCAGCACCCGCGGGACCGTCCGGCAGATCCGGTCCAGGACCAGCCGACCGTCCGGCCCGGCGTCCCAGGCCAGGGCCGCGCCCCGGCCGGGTCCCCGCCGGTCGGGGCCGGCGGGGACGTACGGCGGGTTGGCGGTCACCAGGTCGAAACGCTCGTCGGGGATCGGATCCAGCAGGTCACCCCGGTACAGCCTGACCCGGCCGCGGTGAAGGAGGGTGTTGCACCAGGCGGCGGCGACCGCCCGGGCGGACAGGTCGACCGCGGTGACCAGCGCCCCGCTGCGCGCGGCGGCGAGCGCCACGGCCCCGGTCCCGGTGCACAGGTCGAGCACGCGGCTGGAGCCGCCCAGCGCCTCCCGGCGCACACAGGCGGTCAGCAGTTCCGTGTCCGCCTGGGGTGAGTAGACCCCGGGCGGTCGAACCAGCAGCATGCCGGGCGGGTGCCCGCTCCGGCAGCGTTCACACCTGTCACACCGGCCGCATGTCCGCACCGTGTTCGCGCGGCCGGTGGCACCGCCCCAGCGCGAGCCCACAGCCGATCCGGGCGCTGCGGACGCTCGGCCGAACGGCTCCGGCCGGCCCGCCACCGGGCGTGTTCCACGGGTACCGGATGACGGCGCGCTCCCGCCCCGCGCGCCCGCGCTCATCCGCACGGCGGACGCCACGGCGGTGCGGTCGCCCGGGGCGTGCCAGCGTGGAGGGGAGACGGCCGGACACGGGCGGGCAGACGAACCCGTGCCGGAACCCGGCCAGCAGTGTAGGGAGCAGCGGATGGACGAGACCGCGACCACGTCCGGTCGGGTGGACGGAGCCCAGCCGGGCGGGCAGGCCACGCGGGTCCGCCGGGACGGCTACGCCCGGCTCGGCGCAGCGGACCTGGGCATCGACACCTACGCACTGGCGGACGAGCTCGCCGAGCTCGCCGCGGCCTACCGGGACCTGCCCCGGGATCCGTACGCGCGGGCGACCAACCGGTTCCGCCGATACTCGCACGCCGTGTACCTGCCGTGGACCGGCGAGCTGTCCTACATCCCCGGCGCGCCCGACGAGGAGTTCGGCACCGTCACCGAGTACTGGCAGGACGAGCACAACCCGGAGTACCCGCGGGTGCTCCGGAGGCTGCCCGACGTCCCACCCGCCCTGCGCGGCAACCGGCTGCTCGACGCGCTGATCCGCGCGGACCTGGGCCACGCCATGTGGCTGGAAGACCTCCGGCGCGCCCCGGTCTACGTCGGCGTCCACCTGATCTCGCTCGCCGCGCGCGACCGGGAGCAAGTCGCGATCTCCTCGCCCAACTGCTTGCACCAGGACGGAGGTTCACCAGCCACCTTCACCTTCGCCCACCTCGTCGGCCGGCGGAACGTGGAGGGCGGCGAGAACGTCATCGCCACGCCCGAGAGTGCCGGCCGACAGCCCGACGCGCTGGCGCCCGAGGCCGTCCACGCCCGCTTCGTCCTGACCGAGCCGCTGGACGGCTACGGCGTGCACGACTGCCGCGTCAGCCACTACGTCGGCCCGGTCCGCCTCGGTGCCGGGGGTGACGAGGGTCGGCGCGACATCCTGATCATCGGCGTCGCCCCCTACACCCCCGGACTGTAGTCCGCGACAACGCCCCGGCCCGGGCCCCCGGGCTGGGGCCTGTCGATGAGTGGCGGTGACCGGCGTGGAGGACGGCGGTACTGGCCCGACCATTCACACACGCCCACAACGTCCCTGCCCGACGACGCGTCCGCGGGGCTTCAGCGGGGTGCCGGGGAGCTCGGGGGCGGGCAGGCGGTCGCCCGGCTAGCCCCGGACCTCGCCGAAGCGGTCGGAGTTCGCGGAGCTCATCCATTCCTCGCCCGTACCCCGGACATGCCTCACCCGGGTCGGCCCGAAGGCCGGCCCGGGCGGGTTCAGGTGGTCAGACCACTGTCTGGGTGTCGATGGGTGAGGTGGAGCCGTTGAAGCTGGTGCTTCCGGCGTAGACGGCGGTCAACGAGTGGCTGCCGACGCTGAGGGTGGAGGTGCTGAACGCGGCCACGCCCGTGACGAGGGTGCCGGTGCCCAGCAGGGTGGCGCCGTCGAAGAACGACACCGTCCCGGTGGGGGTGCCGGCACCGGGGGCGGTGGCGGTGACGGTCGCCGTCAGGCTCACCAACTGCCCGTGCACCGACGGGTTCGGCGTCGAGGTCAACGCCGTGCTGGTGCCGGCCTTGGCGACCGTCTGGTTGATGGTCGCCGAGGTGGAGGTGTTGTAGCTGCCACTCGGGTTGTAGGTGGCCCTGACCGAGTGCATGCCAACACTGAGGGTGGAGTTGGTCAGGGTGGCCACGCCCCCGGACAGGGTGACCGGCGCCTGGGGGATGCCGCCGATGAAGAAGGTGACCGTGCCGGTGGGGATGCCGCCTCCGGGGGCGACGACGCTGACGGTCGCCGTCAGGCTCACCGGCTGGCCGAACACCGAGGGGTTCGGCGTAGCAGTCAACGTGGTGGTGGTGTTGGCCTTGGTGACCGTCTGGGTGTCCACCGGGGAGGTCGAGCCGTTGAAGTCGGTGTCTCCGCTGTACACGGCGGTCAGCGCGTGACTGCCGACGGTGAACGCGGAGGTGGTGAAGGTGGCCACGCCGGCGACGACGGTGGCGGTGCCCAGCAGGGTGGCGCTGTCGAAGAACGACACCGTCCCCGTCGGGATGCCGTCCACGGAGGTGACCGTGGCAGTCAGCACTTTGGCCTGGCCGAACACCGACGGATCGGGGGCCGAGGCGAGGGCGGTGGCGGTAGTGAAGGGAACGGTGTCGGTGACGCTGACGGTGTTGGCGCTGTTGCTGGTCACGTACGCGTGCAGTCCGTCGGGAGCGATCGCCACCCCGGTCGGGAAGCTGCCCACCGCGACCGTCGGATCCGGCAGCGTCACAACAGCCGCACTCTGCTTGGGCCTTCCAAGACCCAACAGTTGACGCTACGTCGACTGAAAACTCTTGGCCATGACACGCCCCTTGATCCAGGTCTGATCGGGGTGGGGCGCCTGAGAAATATAGTTGACGTTCAGTCAGATAAGCGTCAACAATAGAGCGTCTCGCAACCTTCCAAGGGTGTCCACCCGGCATCTCCGCTGGCCGTCACGGCCAGAACGGGCAACGGCCCGTTCCCCGGGAAGGGATGGGCAGCCCACCGGGTCGAATGTCAGCAGTAACGCACCATCCCCGTAGCCAGAACAGGCCGCGCACGAATGTTTCACCCTGACGGTGTAATAAGGTGACTTATGATCAAGGCGAGTTGTTGTCGGGGCGGGGAGAGAAACCCGGCTCGTTTGGGCATGCAGCACGCGTCCTTCGGATGCGAGGTTCACCAGGGCGGGAAGAGTTGGCCCATCGACCTGCCGGCGGGGACACTCCAGCGTGTAGAAGTGCCTCAAGTGGCTGGCATCAGGTGAGTTGATCAGCCATTGCGGCTTCGGCTGGTTGCGAGCAGGGCCAACTGCATGGTGGCTATGGGAAAGCCCGAGCCGCGCAAGTGTCGCCTGCCGCTTGGTCGACCAACATGTCCGCCTCGCCGCCCCTGTGGGCGCCTCTCTTTGCGGACTCGACTCGACGACTCGATTACTCCGTCAGGGTGAAAAATTCGCGCGCGGCCTGTTCTGGCTACCGGGATGGTGCGTTACTGCTGACATTCGACCCGGTGGGCTGCCCATCCCTTCCCGGGGAACGGGCCGTTGCCCGTTCTGGCCGTAACGGCCAGCGGAGATGCCGGGTGGGCACCCTTGAAAGGTTGCGAGACGCTCTGTTGTTGACGCTTACCTGACTGAACGTCAACTATCTTTCTCAGGCGCCCCACCCCGATCAGGCCTGGATCAAGGGGCGTATCATGGCCAAGAGTTTTCAGTCGACGTGGCGTCAACTGTTGGGCCTCGGAAGGCTCAAGCAGAGTGCGGCTGTTGTGACGCCGCCGGATCCGACGGTGGCGGTGGGCAGCTTCCCGACCGGGGTGGCGATCACTCCCGACGGGCTGCACGCGTACGTGACCAACGAGGGCGACAACACCGTCAGCGTGATCGCCACCGCCACCAACACCGTCACCGCCACCATTCCCGTGGGAAGCGGGCCGTTCGATGTGGCGATCACTCCCGACGGGCTGCACGCGTACGTGACCAACGAGGGCGGCAACAGCGTCAGTGTGATCGCCACCGCCACCAACACCACCGTGGCCACCATTCCCGTGGGAAGCGGGCCGTTCGGAGTGGCCGTCGCTCCCGGCGGACTGCACGCGTACGTGACCAACAGCGGTGACAACACGGTCAGCGTGATCGCCACCGTCACCAACACCGTCACCGCCACGGTTGCTGTGGGGACCGTGCCGTTCGGGGTGGCGATCACTCCCGACGGGCTGCACGCGTACGTGACCAACGAGGGCGGCAACAGCGTCAGCGTGATCGACACCGCGACCAACACCGTCACCGCCACGGTTGCTGTGGGTGCCGCGCC